>JACPYM010000029.1 GCA_016196035.1 Acidobacteriota bacterium
TGTGCTGGAAAAACTGACCCACCTGATTGCGACCTCATTGCCACAACAGCTTGCCTCGGTAAATACGTCCTAAAGCTAAATTCAACTACCACACTCTCAACACACAATCGGCAAAATCAAAGCGAGCCGCTAATCAAGTACTTCTGCAAGATAAATGGATATTGGATTACAACGTTTCGTTTGCCTTAATAAACTCAGCAACACTCAAAGAAGATAATGTATGTACTGCCTTGCGTACTTACGGCTTGGTTTTGTTAAAGAGAAAAGAGGGCTCGCTAACCAAGGAACTGCCAAGTAGTTCGTCGTATTTCTGGATTGCTGGCTTGAAAACAGCGGAGGGGAAAAGCGAGTTCGCGGGCTTTAGGGTACTTCCGAGCAACTTAACCAAAGATTCAGAAACGATGCTATTCAAGATAGTTAGTTTTCCTGCTGGGTTTTTTAAGTCGAAAGCCATAAAAATTATCGGCGAATTAGAGCTTCGATCAGACGATCCGAGTAAATATAAAGAATGGTTTCGGCAACGATGACCCGATTGATCGCCATCACTCGCTTGGAGGCCACCTGTGCCATTCAGTTTGACGGGCTACGTCTACGACAAACTGTCGAACCTGAAGAAAGTGACCGACCCGCTGGCGCGCACAACCGATCTGGCATACGACAATCTGGATCGTTTGCATCGCGTCAACTATCCGCTGACACCCGGCAATGCGACGCGGCTGTTTGAACGGTACGAATACGACGCGGGCCATCGGCTGATTCGGCGGATTGACACGGCGGGGCGGCTGACACGGTTCTTTTACGACGTGGGCGACCGGCTGACGCGCGAGCTTGACCCGGCGGGCAATGACACGCAGTACAGCTACAACCCGCGTTCGCAGGTGTTGCAGGTGACGGACGCGCGCAATCAACACTACGAGTTCAGCTACGATGCCGTGGGCCGCGTGTTGCAAACGAAGCGGGGCGGGCGCGAGTGGAGCTTCACCTACGACGGCGACGGCAACCGCGCCACGCGCACCGACGCCAAAGGCAACACGACCACGTATGCCTACAACGAATTGAACAACCTGACGACGATCACCTATGCCAACGGCGGGACGCAGAGTTATGCCTACGACGTTTTGGGACGAATGACCGGCGCGACGAATGCGACGGGCACCGTGACGCTGGGTTATGACGCGCGTAGTCGCGTGACCGGCACGACGGACGTGTGGGGCCAGACGCTCGGCTATCAATACGACACGCGCACCTGCACCTATGACGGGTTGAACCGATTGACGGCGGCGACACGCCCGAATCAGCCAGCAAAGAGCTATGCCTGCGATACGGTGGGCAACCGGGCTTCAGCGCATTTGAGCGCGGTGTACGGCAGCCGGGATCAGCCAAAGTTTTGATGCCGCGCGCGCGGTCGGCAGCCGGTGAGGGGGGCCGCTATGAGCGTGAAAGCCTTGCGGCAGACAGCCGCGAAGGGCAATGCGGCTAGCGTCGCGGTGCCTGCCTTGGTTGGTCGGGAAACAATGTGGTTGGAGCGGCAGGCGCTTACAAGCAGCTTGGTGAACTAGCCAGAACTGCGCAGGGCCAATATGCTGTAGCAAAGCAAGCGGCAAAGACCAGGGCGTTCGCCGTGCTTCCATTTCTGTCGCCACGCAAGCTATCATCCGTCGCCACGACAACCGTGGAAGTTCCAAACGCCTCAAACCGGAGAATCAAAATGAAACGAAGCTCGTTCGCGTTACTGTTGTTATTGCTGCTGGCCGTCGCTGTCCATCTTTTCTTCCCAATGCTCGGCGCCGCGCAGGGCAAAGCGAAAAACGATCCGAACCGCGAAGAGTGGTTGCCGCTGTTCAATGGCAAAGACCTCAAGGATTGGCACGTCAAAATCAACGGCTATGCGCTGGATGACAATTTCGGCAACACCTTCCGCGTTGCGAAGGGCGTGATGCAGGTGGGCTACGAAAAATACGATGCGTTCAACAAACGCTACGGGCACATTTTCTATAAAGACAAGTTTTCGTATTACCGGTTAGTGGTTGAATACCGCTTCGTCGGCGAGCAGTGCACGGGCGGCGAGGGCTGGGCCACGCGCAACAGCGGCGCGATGTTGCATTGCCAAGACCCCAAGACGATGGGCAAGGATCAGGACTTTCCGATTTCGATTGAAGCGCAATTGCTCGGCGGCTTAGGCAAAGGGCCACGCCCGACGCTGAACCTGTGCACGCCGGGCACGAACGTCGAGATAGACGGCAAGCTGTTCACGACGCATTGCCTCAATTCAAAATCCAAAACCTACGACGGCGATCAGTGGGTGCGTGTCGAAGTGGAGGTGCGTGGCAGCGAGGGCATCAAGCACATCATTGACGGGCAGGTGGTGTTGTCTTACGAAAAGCCGCAAATCGGCGGCGGCAGCGTCAGCGGCTACGATCCGGCGGTGAAGAAGGATGGGATGTTGCTCAGCGAAGGGTATATTTCGTTGCAGAGCGAGAGCCATCCAGTCGAATTTCGCAAGGTGGAGGTGTTAAACCTGGTCGGCTGTATGGACAAGAAAGCGAAGAACTATAAAAGCTATTACGTGAAGGCGGACAACGCGAAATGTAGCTATAAGTGAGTTGGGCACAGCGCAAAGTAGGTTGAGAATACGGAACAGACGGAAGTAACGGAACATACGGAAAGCAGAACTGTCTTTAGGCTATTCCGTGTGTTCCGTATTTCCGTCTGTTCCGTATTCTCTTTTTGAATGCCCTATGGCAAACTCCGCCCCGCATTTGCGCGGAGTCCAATCAGCAACGTTCAACACGTTCACTACAACTGGCAATTCAATCCCTCTCGACAGGCAAGGACACTCTATGAACCTCGCAGGACTGTTTCGCACAAAATCCATCGAACGTATTCAGGCCGATGCGGCCGCCGGGTTGGCCGATGAAACGCATTCGCCGGGCGGACTCAAACGCGCGCTGGGCGTGACCGACCTGACGCTGCTCGGCATCGCGGCGGTCATCGGCGCGGGCATCTTTTCGACCATCGGCAATGCGGCGGCGAGCGGCGGGCCGGCCGTGGCGGGATTGTTCGTCTTCACCGCGATTGCCTGCGCGTTTGCGGCGTTTTGTTATGCAGAATTCGCTTCGACGATTCCGGTGGCGGGGTCGGCTTACACCTATGCCTACGCCTCGTTCGGCGAATTGATTGCGTGGATCATCGGCTGGGATTTGTTGATGGAATACGCCATCGGCAACATCGCGGTGGCGATTTCGTGGAGCGATTACTTCACCGGCTTGCTCGCCGGGTACGGCATCAATATGCCCGAATACCTGACGATGGATTTTCTGACGGCGCGGCGCGGGTTTACCGAAGTGAGCCAGAAAATGGCCGAGGGGTTATCGCTCGATCAAGTCGGCGCGCTTGACGGCATGGCGAGCAAAGTGGAAGCGTATCAGGCGTGGCTGCACGCGCCGGTCATCGGTGGCTGGCATTTCGTCTGCGACCTGCCGGCGCTGGGAATCGTGTTCATCATCACGGCCCTGGTTTACGTCGGCATCCGCGAATCGAAGACGGCGTCGAATGTGATGGTGGCGCTGAAACTGGCGGTGATCGTGCTGGTGATCGTGCTGGGCGCGTTTTACGTCAAACGCAGCAACTGGTCGCCCTTTGCGCCCAACGGCGTGAGCGGCGTGCTCAAAGGCGTCTCGGCGGTTTTCTTTGCCTACATCGGTTTCGACGCGATCTCGACGACGGCGGAAGAGTGCAAAGACCCGCAACGCGATCTGCCGCGCGGGATGATGAATGCGCTGATTATCTGCACGATTCTCTATGTGCTGATCTCGCTCGTGCTGACCGGCATGGTCAGTTACAAGAACCTTGCTGTGGGCGACCCGATGGCCTACGTGTTTGGCCCCGACGGCGCGAATCTGCCGTGGATCAAGGGCATCATCGCCATCAGCGCGGTGATTGCGATGGCGACGGTCTTGCTGGTGTTTCAATTGGGCCAGCCGCGCATCTGGATGGCGATGAGCCGCGACGGCCTGTTGCCGCCGATCTTTTCGTCAATCCATCCGAAGTTCAAAACGCCGTGGTTCTCGACGATTGTGACGGGGTTTCTGGTGGCGATTCCGGCGCTCTTTATGAACCTGGTCGAGGTGACCGACCTGACCAGCATCGGGACGCTGTTCGCCTTCGTGCTGGTCTGCGGCGGCGTGCTGATCATGGACAAGTCCGAACAGAAGATCGAACGCCGCTTCCGCGTGCCGTATATCAATTCCAAATTCATCGCGCCGTTGTTATTCGCTGTGATCGTAGCGTTGGTGTTCTGGTTCAACCGCGCGGGCGTCAACAGCTTCTTCAACTTCAGCGTGCCGTGGGACGAGTTCAAGCACCGCATCCCGCTGCTGATTTTCTGCGTGCTGATGGTGGTGCTGGTGGTGTATTGCTACCTCAAAGAACTCTCGCTGATCCCGGTGCTGGGGCTAGTGACCTGCGGGTATTTGATGACGGAGTTGGGGTGGACGAACTGGGTGCGGTTTTTGCTGTGGCTGGTGGTGGGGCTGGTGCTCTATTTCTTTTACGGGAATAGCCATAGCAAGCTGGCGCGGAAGGTTGAATCCGCTTAACCGAGATGGATAACAGGATGTACGGTTATCGCTGCGAATACTGCGAAGGCACGGTTCAAGTTCGCACGCTCGAACGCGAAACGTTCAAGCACGAAAAAGGCTTTGTCGTTTTAGAGAACGTCACGATTGGCGTTTGCGATGGTTGCGGGAATCGGTATTACAGCGCCGAGATTCTGCATGCCGTTCACGACATTGCCAGTGGGGCCAGATTGCCAGAGCGAACTGAATTGGTTCCCGTCGCGCATCTGGCGTGAAGGTTCAAAATATCGAAACGGCTTTGTGGTAAGCACGATACAGCGGTTTGGTTGGCTTTTCAGCAGAAACAAGCTCTGCACCCGCAAACGACGCGGCTGCCACGTGCAGCGCATCCAATGCGCCCAGCGCGTGCTGACACGCCAGTTGATAAGCATCATCGTAAATGTCCACCGGATCAACCCAACTTTGCACGCGGCGAAAGAACGCTTCGTAGAACAGTCGTTCTTTTGTCCGCCCGAAGTGAATTGCCAAAGGGATGACTTCCATCCGTAAGAAAAGGCTGGAAACAAACTGCCGGTTGGGATCGGTGATGATGGCTAAGGCGCGCAGTTGAATGGCGCGATTTGCTCCTGTTGCCGCATTCACCAGCACATTGCTGTCAAGATACGTCAGCATGGGTAGAGGCACCCCCGCGCATTAATTCAATCAAGCGGTTAATCTCTTCAGTGGTACGCGTACCTTGTTCCTGCGCAATCTCTTCCGCTAAGCGTACCATTTCCTGACCAAACTCAGTCTCAGTCATATAGCTCAAGTCGGCGGGAATCTGCGCTTGACGAACCACAAAGGTGGGTTTTTGCTCGGCAATTTGAACTGGCATTACAGCCTCCTTTCGCTGCCATCTTAGCATGACGCAGATTGAACGAGCGTTTCGTTTCTGCGCGATCAGTGCGCGCTAAACCGCCACCCACAAATTACTGCTAAACCACTCCCGCTCATCCAACCACACCTGCACGGGCGCAAAGCCTGTTGCCGCTGCCAGCGCCGCCAACTGCGCTACGTTAAATTTGTGGGAATGCTCGGTGTGAATCATCTCGCCTGCTTCAAATTCAACCGTGAGATCAAGCGCCGCCAGCCGGACGGTTTGGGCCACACGGCTGACCGCATACATTTCCATGCGCGATTGTGCTGCGTTAAAGACGGCGCGATGGGCGAATTGGCGCAGGTTGAAATCAGCGCCCAATTGCTGATTGAGGCGCAGCAGTACATTCAGATTGAATGCCGCCGTCACGCCCAGCGCGTCGTCATAGGCCGCTTCCAACACACGCGGGTCTTTCGCCAAATCCGCACCCAGCAACAAACCGTCGCCCGGTTGCATGGTTTGCCGCATGCGTTGCAATAGGGCGCGGGCTTCTTCGGGCGTGTAATTGCCGATGTTCGAGCCTAGGAATAAAACTAAAACACGGCCTCCGTGGCGGCGTTCAAGGGGAGGCATCTGCTGCAAGTAATCGCAAACGTACCCCGTGATGCTCAACCCGGCGTAACTTTCCAGTAACGCTTCGGCGCTTTGCCGCAGGATTTCAGGGGAAATATCGAGCGGCTGGTAATGCACAACATCACGTTGGGCCAGCAGGGCGGCGATCAAGTAACGGCTCTTAACCGCGCTGCCGCTGCCGAATTCAGCGATGCTCGTCAGATTGGGAATGGCCGTGACGATGGCGTTGGCGTGACGCTGGAAAATCGCGGTCTCGGCGCGCGTCAGATAGTATTCCGGCAGTTGGCAGATAGCCTCGAACAGATGCGAGCCGAGCGTGTCGTAAAAGTATTTGGGTGGTAACCGCTTTGGCCTGGCCGTCAAACCAGCGCGCGCATCGGCGGCCAGGGAATCGGCGCTGCGGTTCACGAGCAGATTATGGATTGTCAGCGGCGTGGATAGCTTCTCGACCTCCGGCATAACCTCGTTCTCCAGTGTTCGTCCAGGCAATGGTTTCGAGTCGGCTCGGCTGCCTTGCCTACATCAAAATAGATTACCGATTTGGAACCAAGAGGGAGGGCGTTCCGTGCGGCGCGTTTTATTCCTCACCAAGTACCTGCCCAACCTTAATGGTTTCGGGTCAGCGTGACAAACGTGAACGCGTATTGATGCTTTTCGTCCGCTGCGTGCGTGCTGCGTTCCACTTCCTGCCAATCATCCGCGGCAAATACTGGGAAAAAGGTGTCGGCGGCAACTTCGGCTTCCACGAACGTCAGATACAGCCGGTCAGCTTGCGCGAGGGTTTGCGCGTAAATTTCCGCGCCGCCAATCACAAAGACTTCCTGTTCGCCGCGCGTATTTGCCAGCGCCAGCGCCTCGGCTACGGAGTCCACCACCAAACACCCTTTAACCTGAACGTCGGGCTGCCGCGTCACGATGATCAGCGTGCGGCCCGGCAGCGGCTTGCCAATGGATTCATAGGTCTTGCGCCCAACGATCAGGTGATGGCCCAGCGTCAGTTCACGAAAACGTTTCATGTCCGCCGGTAAACGCCAGGGCAGTTGGTTGTCTTTGCCGATACCACGACGGCGATCCAGCGCCGCGATCAACGAGACGATCATACGGCCACCGCCGCTTTGATGTGTGGATGGAACTGGTAATTGACCAGTTCGAAGTCTTCGTACTTGAACGCAAAGATGTCTTTGATGGCGGGATTGAGTTTCATTTGCGGCAGCGGCAGTGGCGCGCGTGTGAGTTGCAGCCGCGCCTGTTCCAGATGGTTCAGATACAGGTGCGCATCGCCCAGCGTGTGGATGAATTCGCCCGGCTGCAGATCGCAAACCTGCGCGACCATCAGCGTTAGCAGCGCATACGAAGCGATGTTGAACGGCACGCCCAGAAAGATGTCGGCGGAACGTTGATACATCTGGCACGACAGCTTGTCCTCGGCGACATAAAACTGAAAGAAGGAATGACAGGGCGGCAGCGGCGTCGTGTCGGCGAACGAAGGGTTGAAGGCGACAACGAGCAAGCGGCGCGAGTTGGGATTGCGGTTGATTTGGGCGATAACCTGCGTGATTTGATCCAGCGTCGTGCCGTCCGGGTTCGGCCAGGCGCGCCACATTGAACCGTAAATGCCCTGGCCCAATTCGCCATTTGCGTCGGCCCACTCATTCCAAATTGTCACGCCGTGCTCTTTCAAATAGGCGATGTTGGTGTCGCCGCGCAAGAACCAAAGCAATTCGTGCAGGATGGATTTCAGGTGCAGCTTCTTGGTCGTGACCAGCGGGAAACCCTGCTGCAAGTCGAAGCGCATTTGATAGCCGAAGACCGAGCGCGTGCCCGTGCCGGTGCGGTCGTCTTTGGTCACGCCGTGTTCCAAGACGTGACGCATAAGGTCTAAATACTGTTGCATCGTTAATCCTTGCCGCGAAACCAACCGATAAGCTTGAAAGGGGAAACAGAGCAACTATAGCAGAGATGCCATAACCGGTGGAGCCGCGACAAAACTGTCGGTTGACGCGCGCAGACAGCTTTCAGTAGAGTGCCCAAGGTTCACGCGGCTTGGAACCAAATCCAAGCCTCCCTCATCAAAAGACCAAGTAATTGCTCAGCTTTACCAGGAGCGTAGGTGTCCCCGCCGGCGGGCGTCAAACAAGGCGCATTGCAATCGGTAGTTCATCCCCTGAAGCGTGCTGGCGAAAATGCTTGTGCGTAAGGAGCAGCAATTACGATTCAGAAAGTGGTAGCGATAAAAACGTTTGGTCTTGCCTGTCTTTGCCGCATAGCGACAGTTGAATTTAGCCGTGGGGTTCAACCCACGGTGGCGTGCCAGAAGAACCCCGCGTCGCGTCAGCGACGCTTGAATTCAAGCGTCGCTGACGCGACGCCGAAAGGCTCTCCGGCAGCTTTCCCGGCGTTGAAACGCCAGGCTAAATTCAGGTCCTCGCTAGGCGACTGCATTTTCGGCATCACTTCTTTATCGCTGCCCGGAAAGTTAAAAGGACAATGAGTACAACCATAGCGACAGGAATTACCTTGCCGGCGCGCATAAGCCGGTTGGATGAGTTGGCGCACAATTTGTGGTGGAGTTGGCGTATTGATGCCTCCGAATTGTTTCAGAGTCTGGATCGCACACTCTGGGAATTGACGCTGCACAATCCGGTGGCGATGTTGCAGCAAATGCCGCAGGCCAAACTGAATGCGGCGGCGGCTGATCCGCGCTTTTTGCGCCGCTACGACGGCATCGTGATGGCGCTGGATCGCTGCCTGACCGCCAAGGGCGCATGGTTTACCGAAAAACATGCCGATCTGGCCGGGAACACGATTGCCTATTTTTCGGCGGAATTCGGTTTGCACATCTCGCTGCCAATCTATTCGGGCGGCTTGGGCATTCTCGCCGGGGATCATTGTAAAGAAGCCAGCGACTTGGGTTTGCCGCTGGTCGGCATCGGCTTTGTGTACCCGCAAGGTTATTTCAAACAGCGCATCACCGCCGAAGGCCGTCAGGAAGCGTATTACGAGCGCTTCAATTACGACACGGCGCCGATTGAGCCGGTGATTACGCGCGAGAGCGAAGGTGGATTGTTGAAGCTCGCGCTTGATGGCCGTTCGATTCACGTCGCCGTCTGGCGCGTGTACGTAGGCGCGATTTCGCTGTACCTGATGGACACCGATGTCGAAGAAAACACGCCGTGGGATCGCGAGCTTTCCGCGCGGCTTTACGGCGGCGATCAGGAAACGCGCATTTCGCAAGAGATGGTGCTGGGCATCGGCGGCATTCGTATGATGGACCGCCTCGGTATTCGCCCGACGGCCTATCACGCCAACGAAGGCCACGCCGCCTTTATGTTGCTCGAACGCGTGCGCGTTTTTGTGCAAAGCGGCTTGAGCTTCAACGAAGCCGTCGAGCGCGTCAAAGCCACCACGATTTTCACCACGCATACGCCGGTGCCAGCGGGCCACGATGCTTTTCCCTTCTGGCTGGTCGAAAAGCATTTCGCGGAATTCTGGGGCGAGATGGGCCTGGATCGCGAACAGTTCCTGATGCTGGGCGGATATTCGGACGGTTTCGGCGGGATGAATTTCAATATGACCGCGTTGGCCTTGCGATTAAGTGGCAAGCGCAACGGCGTGAGCAAACTGCATGGCGAAGTCTCGCGCCAGATGTGGCAATCGCTGTGGCCGGAAAAGAAAACGAGCGAAGTGCCCATCACGCACGTCACCAATGGCGTGCACACGCCAACCTGGATCGCGCCGCGCCTGGATCGGCTCTTTGCCAAATATCTGGGGCCGGATTGGCTGGAACATCACGACGAACCCGCCCTGTGGGAACGCCTGCACGAGTTGCCCGACGAAGAGTTGTGGAATGTGCATACCCTATTGAAAAGCCGCCTGTTTAACTTCATGCGCGAACGCGCGCGGCGCGGTTGGATGGAAGAAGAAGCCGGGCCGGTCAAAGTGTTGACCTCGGGCACGCTGCTCAATCCGAACGCCTTGACCATCGGCTTTGCGCGGCGCTTTGCGACGTATAAACGCGCGCTACTGATCTTCCGCTCGTTGGAACGGCTCAAACATATCCTGCACGACGACTGGCGGCCCGTGCAGATCATCTTTGCGGGCAAGGCCCACCCGGCGGACAATCCGGGCAAGAACCTGATTCACGAACTGTACAACTTCGCCCGTGACCACAACATCGGCGGGCGCGTCGCCTTTATCGAAAACTACGACATCCACGTCGCCAAATACTTCTATCGTGGCGTAGACGTCTGGCTCAACAACCCGCGCCGCCCCCTGGAAGCCAGCGGCACCAGCGGTCAAAAAGCCGCCCTCAATGGCGTCCCGCACCTCAGCGTGCTGGACGGCTGGTGGTACGAAGGCTACCACGGCACCAACGGCTGGGCGATTGACCCCAAAGTCCCCGAAGGCATCACTGAAGAAGAACAGGACGAAGCCGATGCCGCCGAACTTTACCGCGTGCTCGAACAGGAAGTCGTCCCGCTCTATTTCGACCGCGACTCCGACGGCGTCCCGCGCGGCTGGGTCAAGGTGATGAAAGAAGCGATTCGCAACGCTGCTCCAACGTATAGCGCGCGCCGGATGGTGAAAGAGTATGCGGAGCGGATGTATATTCCGGCGATGAAGGCGGCGGAAGAGAAATAAGGCAGTGTGCTTGTGCGGGGTCTCTGTTACGAGGCAGGAAAGCCGTTGTTGCAAGTTCAATGTGACTGGCTTTTACCCTGGTTGCAGCGCTTTGCGAATGCGTCCGATTACCTTGGTTGAGGAATGTTTGAGTGAATGTTCCCACACGCGTAGAACGACCCATCCGGCTTGGCGCAATGCGCGTGTAATGCGCCTGTCGCGCCTCTGATTGCTGGCGATTTTGCGTTCCCAATACTCTTGGTTGCTAGCCGGAATACGGCAGTGCTTGGAGCAGCCGTGCCAAAAGCAGCCGTCCACGAATAGGGCGAGACGTTGTTTGGGCCAGACAAAATCAGGCTGCCCGTGTAGCTTCCATTTGCGTCGCCAGCCTGTCACACCAGAATCCCTGAGTAGAGTCGCAAGCGCGACTTCCGTTGACTGATTCCCGCTAGAGCGAACCGCTGCCATCACTTTTGACCGGGTTGCTTGGCTTACGTTGTCCATAGACGTCACCCGTTCGCATCATTCTCGCTCGCAGCGCCGCTGATCACAGAGATAAACGGGGCGTGTGAGAAAGAGAATTTCTCTGTGGTGGCAGTCGTGTTGCGCGTGGCGCGCCGGTAATCGGATTTTGACAGGTAAGCGAGGTAAACGTCGTAGGCGCGCCATCGTTCGCCCGCCTGATCGAAGGTCATCGCCAAGTGCAAGCCTTGATGATCGTGGTGACAGTCAACCCGGATTCTTTTCCCGCGCTGAGATTTGATTTCAATACCGTCAGGCACGGAAGTTGGGTGTTCCCTGCGCAAGGCTGGGCCTATGGCATTTCCACTTTGGCGGCGCGGAAGATGGCTGTAGTCGAATGAGGCAAAGTAGAGGTCAGGATAAGTGCTGCGATTGTTCTTATGGAGGCCAGGAAACTCGTGGCATAGGAAGTCTGAAATCAGATTGGAGACCGTTTCTCCCGTGATGACTGTGAGCAAGCTGGCTTCAAGTCCAAGCTCTGCGTCAAGCAAAGAGATGTGCTGTTCGATCTCTTTGGGAATTCGTCCTTGCCGTAGATGTTCTTTGATTTTTGACCATGTCACGCGAGCGTTATCAGGGCTGTTCAAGGTCAATTCGACTTCTTGGCGCAGGTTTGGGGCAAGCTCAGTGAGCCGGGGCACGAAGAGCTTTACGCCGGTTTCGATGCGCTGTTTCCATTTCAACTTCGGCTCAAGCGCAGACAAGTTCGCAGCGTCTCGCTCAATCTGAGCAAGGATATGCGACAGCACTTTATTTTTTAGCTTTGGTATTTTTGGCATTTTTTACCACCGTGGCGGTTGGCTCGTCAATGAATTTCAGTAGCTCATAAGGCGGCGTGGCGAGTGCGCGAGCAAGCGCGCAGATATTGAGCAGCGAAATATTATATTCGCCACGCTCGACACCGCCGACATAGCTACGGTCAAGTTCAGCGGCATAGGCCAGCGCTTCTTGGGACAGTCCCGCGTCTTGGCGAAGCTTGCGCAAACGGTTGCCGAATTGTTTTCTAGGGTCTTGCTTGCTTTTCACGGCGGCGTAGAGTGAAATATCTGCCGGTTATATGTCCACGGGTTTTAACTACCAATTTCGCTAGGTTTAGAATAGATGATGATGGCTGAGAAAACGTTTTTAGAGTTCTTCGCAGGGATTGGTTTAGTGCATCTTGGACTGCGCTCAACTGGTTGGCGCTGTGTGTATGCGAACGACATCTCAGAAAAAAAACAAGCCATGTACCTGGATGAGTTTCCAGATGCTTCCTATTTTCACCTGGAAGACATTTGGCAGACTGAAAACGTTTTAGAACTTATCCGCCAACCGGCTTTATTGGCTACGGCATCTTTCCCTTGTGTTGATTTGTCGCTGGCCGGACACATGAGGGGACTCAAGGGTGAGCACTCTTCATCGCTTTTCGGTTTTCTTGAGGTGCTGCGCCGCCTAAAAGCACAAAACAAAATGCCGCCGTTGGTAATGTTGGAAAATGTTCTCGGTCTGTTGACCGGCCAGCAGGGAAAGGATTTTGAGGAGACTTGCCTTGCGTTAGCTGAGTTAGGTTTCTGGATTGATGCTTTCGTTGTTGATGCCAAACACTTCACCTCGCAAAGCCGCCCGCGTTTGTTCATTGTCGGTGTGTTAAAGGAAGCGATCCCACCAGAGGGAATCACCAGTTTTCATCCATTGTGGAATGAACGTGTCACTGCGCGGAGTCATACTTGTCCCTCACGGCTTTCCACTGCGCTGTTAAAACTCAAACTGCCGACAGGCTGGATAGCTTTTGATTTGCCAGAACTGCCGTCCGTACAGAGAGATTTGGCAACCATGATTGACCTTGATGATAGTCAAGCCTGGTGGTCAGAAGCCGAGGTGGTGAAGCATTTTGACCGAATGAGCGATTTACACCGGCTGCGTGTTGAAAAACTGATGGCTTCAAAACAACTTTGGGTTGGGGCAATGTTCCGCCGCGTTCGTGAAGGGAAAACCAAGTCAGAGGTGCGGTTTGATGGGTTGGCAGGTTGTTTGCGAACGGCAAAAGGCGGCAGCGGCAAACAGATCGTCGTAGTGATAGACGGCGGCAAATTAATGATGCGTTGGATGACACCGGTGGAATACGCCCGCTTGCAGGGCGCGCCAGACTTCAACATTCAGAGGACTCGGAACGAAGCCTTGACCGGATTTGCAGATGCGGTTTGTGTGCCGGTGATTGATTGGGTGGCGCGACACGTGCTTGCCCCGGTGGCGGCCCACTTGGGCTACCAAACGGCGCAGGCGAAACACTCAAGCCGAGAGCAATTCCAACTTCCTTTCGACGGGCTACGACCAGCAATGCCTGTTACCGTGGCGGCTGTGCCTTCGTGAAGCCGCTATTCATTGTCAGCGGAATCAGCCTTCTTCTTGACGCGGCTTTGCCCGCTTGCCTGCTATTGCTGTGTATGCTGAGTCAAGGCAAACCAGTTGCCGGAGTTGTCTTTGAAGACAGCTTCCAAGCCATAAGGCCGCTGGATGGGCGGCGACAGAAACTCTACGCCACGGCTTTTCATTTCTTCGTAGGCGGCTTGGCAATCGTCTGTATCGAAAGCCCCAGCGCCGAGTGCGCCTTTTTCGACGAGCGCGCGGATTTGGCGGGCCGTCTCTTCATCCAGCATGCCACCGCCGCCTGCGCCGCCTTTGGGTTCCATCAAGGCGATTTCAAGATCGGGTTGTTCCTTTGGGCTGACCGTGAGCCAGCGAAAGCCGTTGCCCATCGTGACGTCGGTGCGGACTTCGAAGCCGAGCTTTTCGACGTAAAACTGGTAGGCTTCGTCCTGGTTGGTTACGTAAATCGTCGCGTGCGAGAGTCGTTTGATCATGGTTGTTTCAATGCCTCCTTGGTAGGCGGGAAGATACAACAGACGTGGGGCGATGGGCTTCTTGAAAATTGCGATTCAGCGGGCGGCGGCGGGGAGGCCGCCGAACTTCATCAGGAAGCAGGCGGGGATGGCCGCGAGTTGGGCTGGTGTGGCAAGCGGGCGCGGCTGGTCGAAGCGGGCGCGGTAATGGGCGGGCGAAACGCCCGCGACTTTGCGAAAGAGCGTGCTGAACGAACCGAGGCTGGCAAAGCCGACTTCGAAACAGACTTCGGTCACCGGCAAGCGGCTCGCATCGAGCAATTCTTTGGCGCGCTGGATGCGCTTTTCGGTCAGATATTGATGCGGCGTCTTGCCGAAGTATTGCTGAAAGAGCCGCAGGAAGTGAAAGCGGGAAAAACAGGCTTGGTGGGCGAGGCGGTCTAGGTTGAGCGGCTGTTGATAATGCTGATCCATCAAGCGGCGCGCACGGCAAAGGCGTTGCCAGGTGTCCTGATCCAACCGGTTTTTGACACGCACAACCATTGCCGCCTTTCGGGCATGACTTAGGCAAACACTGAGAAGGATTGCCACAGAGGCACGGAGTCACAGAGGGTTTTCGTCTATTGGAGAAGTTCTTGGCCTTGCTCCGTGACTCCGTGCCTCTGTGGCAATCCTTGTCGGGAAAAGAGAAGGGGCGAGATTGCCTGTTAGCCAGCCTCGCCCCTTGCCGTGATTGTCAGGTTTTGCGCCGCTGCTGGTGCAGGTTCTGACAGTTATTCAACTTCGCTGATGCTCTCGACCATCATTTTGCCATCGTGGACCATGCCCATGACTTTGAACTTCGCGCCATTGGGTTTGCTGGTCTTTTCGAGCGCTTCTTTAGCCTTGGCCGATCCCGCTTCGTCAAAGGCCGTGAATTTGCCATCAGCATAAACGCCGTAGCCGCTCTTGGAACAGCCTGGGGAAAGCGCGCAACCTTTCTTGTGATTGGCCGCTGCTTCATCCGTCGTCGCCTTGGCGGAACAGGCTACGTCGAGAATGTTGCCGGTCAACGTGACCGACTTGTGACTGTCTTGCGCCGCCGCCATGATGCTCAGGCTGAGCACCAGCGCGAACGCAAACAGCATGGTGGTGAATTTCTTGCTCATAGTTTTGCTACCTTTCTTGATCCTACTAGGGTCTGTAAACGTTGATTGTTTGGTCTGCATTGAGAGACGCTCGGGGCGTCCCGGAGGGATCACGGTTTACGGGCTGCATTATCCGAAACCGCATCCATAGAAGCAAATCGGCGAGGCTGTCCCCGGAAAAGAAAAGAGCAGCTACATTTGGTGTAGCTGCTGCCAGAGAAGCGTGAAAATTTGAAAAAAAACTAGAGCGCTCGCGGGCTGCGGTATTGCTCGTAACGGCGCGTCGGCTCGTACTTACTAGGCACAAAACCAAGTTCCTTGGTTGGCGGGCCTTCAAGCCGGATGATTTCAATCGCTTCCTGATAGACACGTTCGAGGTTTTCGGGCTGGAACCCGTTCAAACGACACGCCCGAATGTGAGCGCGTACCATTTGTTCGACCGCTTCGCGGCCAATCTCGTCCAGCTCTTGTAGGGAACGCAGAGCATGTGCGGACAGCTTCAACATAATCCAGTCCAGTCCTTTCGAGAAAGTTGTGTTTGATTCCGTATTGGAACTTTTTTGAGGAGGAAACGGGCGCAATATAACACAGTTTCAAAAGCTGTCTACAACTATTTTCCCCGGACTGCGCCCTTTAGTTGCTAGAATTTACCTCAGTTCCAGACGGCTAACAGCCGCGTGTTACAATACGTTCCACAGTTCACCGAAAGGCTCTCTGGGCCTGTTCCAGGCTGGCTGCTTCGTCGCCGTCACAAAGGACTTTATGCGTATCGCCGCTTCGACTTATCTCAATTCCGCGCCGTTGGTTTACAGCTTCGCGCAAGGCAATTTACGCACGCGTTACTCGTTTATCGGAGATGCCGCCCCGTCACGTTGCTCGGCGTTGCTGGCCGCCGGGCAAGCCGAGATTGCCTTAATCCCGGTCATTGAGTATCAACGCATCCCCGGACTGAAGATTATCCCGAATGTTGCCGTCGGCTCGAAAGGGAAGGTGCGCAGCGTCTTGTTGGCGGCGCGTGGCCCTTTGTCAGAGGTGCAAACCGTCACGCTGGATACGGCCTCGCGTAGTTCGCAAGCGCTGGTCAAAATCCTGCTGGCCAAACGCTACGGTGTGCAGCCGCGCTTTGTGGAGCGCACGCCCGATGCGGCTCTGCGCTGCGAAAACATGCTGGAAGCGAGCGATGCGGCGCTGGTGATTGGCGATCCGGCCTTACGGTTGGCGGCGACGGCCGATCAACTCGGCGTGCAAATTTATGATTTGGCTGAAGAATGGCGCGCGCTGACTGGCTGGCCCTTTATTTTTGCCGTGTGGGCCGTGCGGGCGGATGCTGTAACCGATGCGGCCACACTCGTGCGCGATTTTCAGGCGGCCAAGCAGGAAGGGCTAGGGAAGTTGGAGGAGTTAGCGGCCACGTATGCCGCTGAGTTGCGATTCCCGTATGAGGACTTGCTGGCGTACCTGCGCGAGAACGTCAATTACGATTTGGACGTGGAGAACTGCGCCGGGATGCAGCAGTATTTTGAATTCGCCTATGAAGCTGGATTGTTGACGGAATTGCGTCCGCTTGATTTTTTGGCTGATCCCGGCCTGAGCGTGAGCGCTACCTAGCAACCGAGGCCGATAGCTGGAGAGATGAGTCGTTTGTACGCTGCAATGTGGTTGCGCATAAGGTGCAAAACGTTTTGGCGAAAGCGGTTTTCATCGCTGCTCCTTCAAGGTTGTTTTCCATTCGGATAAGGGGTGATAGCGCTCGTCGCCGTGCAACAACCCGTGCAGCAAACCGCGATAATCGCGCGCTGGTTGAATGTTTTCAGCCGTTGGCACCCAGCGTTGCGCCAGCCCGTCTGCGTCAAATTGCAAGCCCCAAAGAGGCGTGAGGCTTTCTACCGCCGCTGTAATGCGCATGTCTCCAACGGCTGTGGGCTGACCGGGAACAGGCGCCAAATAGCCGCCCGCAAACCAGTCCAGGATTTTGAACTGCCGCCACGTTTCAGGTTGCGCCTGGGCTGATGCCGGCAGGTCAGTGAAGGTTATAGCAGCGGCGGACGCGCCCGGCAAAACCTTTGCCGGGCGAAACCACGGAAGCTGTATGCCGTCGGCATACAGCCGCCCGTCGGCGATATACAGCGAGCGCCAAAACACCAGCCAGCCAGGCGCGGGCAGCACACGCGCTTGAGTGGGCAGGTGTTTGCGCGAGGCCAACAACTCCTGTTGCACTGACCTACCGCGCTGATGTTGCCAGAAGCCAAACCCAACATAGAACAGTGCCAGTGCCAGGCCCCAACGCACACCGCTTAGTTTTCGTGTTTTTGCCGTGTACACCAACCCCGCGACTAGGATCAGCGAATAGATCGGATCAACAATCGGCATTGCATCCCAGGCTATGCGTGTATCAGCGAAAGGCCATAACTGCTGTGTGCCATAGTTCGTCAGGGAGTCGAGTAATGTATGTGTCGCACACCCGATGATCGCTGCCAGTACAACCGCGCCACGGTAATTGGCGTAACGTTTCAGCCATAAGAAAGGTAATGCGGCAAACAATCCGACCAGTGGAATGAGCAACAAGCTATGCGTGAAATGGCGGTGATACAACCATCCCAGGGTCGGATCAGCAGGAGAAAAAATTAAAACATCGAGATCCGGAGCCATTGCGCCGATCGCGCCAATGATTCCCACGCCGTGTGGTATGCGCCGCCACATTGTCGTCTTCGCCACAGTTGCGCCTAACAAACCATGTGTGATGGGGTCCATATTATTCGTGCGAAAGAGAAGTCATAAATCTGTGCTTATTGGTTGAGAAGAGCGAAATCGCCTCCGTCTGTCAGTAACATATCAAATAGGTGCTCAGCATTAAGTTACTTCAGTAAGATGACGAATTTGCTATGCAGATGCAAACCTTACCTTGATCGTGCCAGTAAACAAAATGATGTGCGATGAGGTAAACATAGATAATTTGAAGCGCGCCGAGCGCGCTTCGCATGAAACAAGGGCAATCAAGATTGTAGTCAATGAAGAATAAGTAGACAATTCGCAACAAAAGCAAGTGAAATAATTTGGCAACGCGCCGTGCTCCATTTAAGCGAATATGGAAGTTCATTGTATGGCCAAAAAGATCTTCCTGCCGCGTAGGAGTTAGTCTGAAGTTAGTTGTCTGACAAGCAGCAAAGCTGTTGTGAGTTCGGCAGCAAGGACGGTGTCAGATAGGGCCCGCTACTGGTGGGGCGCATACCGGGAAATTTAATGGTTGCGGCGCTTTTCAGAAATAGCTATACTCCGCGCGCTTTAGCTTTGAGTAGTCCTGCTTGTATGTCCACGCTCGTGAAGTAGGATGAACATCTTCCGCAGTTGGTGGGTTTCGATGGTAGGCGAACCCAGGTGATCTGGTAAATCTGCCCTGAGTGCAGAAAGGAAGTTGGTGTTATGGTTTGGGTCGGTTGTAGCTGAGATTCGTAGCGGACGATTTACGGTGTAGGTGAAGCGGAATTTAGAACAGCCCGCAAAAATACGCGCTTGTTACTGCGTCTCACCGGCAGTTACCCTCTGCAAAATTCAGTTACGCGGAAAGCTTCTTGCCGGTTTGGGTGTTCTGCCCTCCTGTTACCCTTGTAAGCTCCACTCAAATGATAACCCCTACTTGGCTCACTGCCTGTTTAAGCTGCTGGTCAGTGTGGCAGTTGTGCAGGTCGGCTCACTTTTGCGAGTAGAGGTTAAAGCATCTATTGCGCCGCAATTATCCCGCGAATCGTGCCCGCTTAGACCAGACTGGGTGCGTGAGTAACTGTTTATTCTTACTCAAGTAACTCAAGCTGAGGATCGTCAATGATTCAAAGTATAGTCACATTACCGGTAGAACCGGAATTCCCGGAGTTGGCGCTGGCACGCCGGGGATTTCAGATGATGAAGGCGGACGATCCCGGCGATCGGTTATTTTGGCAACAGGTGGCTGAGCGTGAACCTGCCAATGAAATCGCCTGGATGCGACTGGCGATGTTAGCTGAGAACGATCAGCAAGCGATCGGCTATTTGCGCAGGGTGCTTGAAATCAATCCGCAGAATGAGCAGGCGCTGATTCGCTTGCATCAAGCCTTACTCAATGAAGGCGCGACCCTGGCGCGCGAAGGGAATAAATCACGGGCGCGCTGGCTGCTGATGGAAGCTTCGGCGCTGAATCCGCAAAGCGAGGAAGCCTGGTTGCGGCTGGCCGAGGTGGCGGAAAAATCAGCCGACTCAATTCGTTGTTTGCAGCGGGTGCTCAAACTCAACCCGCAAAATGTCGAGGCGATTGCCAAGCTCAATCAGACCTATGCCTTGCAAGCCAACTTTGCACCGGCCGTAAAAACCTGGCAATGCCCGCTCTGCGCGGCGGCTTTTCAAGTGGAGTTGACGACCTGTGCGAGTTGCCGCGCCATTCTCAACTTGAATGATCTTGAGGCCGTGCTGGCCAATAAAGACGTTGACCGGGAAGTGCTGCTCAATGCCATCCGGCATTATCAAAACCTGACGGAAAGCGTGGATGACTTTCACGCTTACTATTATTTGGGCGTGGCTTATCTGCACCTCCAGCAACTTCCGGAAGCGGTGCAAGCGTTACGCAAAGCCAGCCTCTTGCGGGCTGATGAGTTGCACTTAAAAGCGCAACTCATCGTGTTGGAGCAGCGGCAGACCGAGGCGCAAGCCCGTGTCGTGCTGGTGATTGATGACTCGGCGACCATTCGCAAGCTGGTTTCGATAACGTTGCAAAAACAAGGGCATCGGGTGCTGGAAGCGGCCGAGATGATGGAAGCCCTGGCGAAGCTCAACGAAGCGACACCTGACATGATCCTGCTCGACATCTGCCTGCCTGGGATGGATGGTTATCAAATCTGCAAAATTATCAAAGCCTATCCTTCCACCAAAGATGTGCCAGTCGTGATGTTGAGTGGCAAAGACGGTTTTTTTGACAAAGTGCGGGCCCGGCTGGTGGGCGCGCAAGGGTATCTGACCAAACCGGTCGTGCCCAATGATTTGCTTAAAGCGGTTGAGAATTATTGCGGTGTAGAGAAATAAGTTTGAACCAGTTCGCTGGCGCGTTGGCCGGTTCGCTGAGAGGTTTGAATAAGCTGGTCCGACCACGCGGGGAGGCCAAAGAACAAATCAACTGACCACACAACTGGCCACACAACAATTGGAGGAACGTTTATGAAGCGAAAGATTCTCTTAGTGGAAGACAGCCCCACCCAGATGCACAGTGTGATGCGGACGCTCCAAAACAAAGGTTACAGCGTCATCACCGCCGAAAGCGGCGAAGAAGGCTTGGAAAAGGCGCGCCGGGAACATCCTGAATTGGTGGTTCTGGATGTGATTTTACCGGGCCGGAATGGCTTCCAGATTTGCCGTGATCTGAAGACTTCACCGGATACCGAGCAATTGCCGGTCATTCTGCTGACCAGTAAGAATCAGGAAAGCGATAAGTTTTGGGGCATGAAACAAGGGGCGGATGAATACTTAACCAAACCCTGTAAGGAAGAAGACTTGCTCGCCACCATCGCCCGGCATCTGTAACCGCACCAGTCTGGCGTGTGACGCGTCAGCGGGCGGCCTGCCGGATGGCGCCTGCTGCGATAAAGCGAAGAGGGAGTCTTGATCGCGATGATTGATGCCGAAGACATTTTGACGCTGCCCAGCGAGACGCCTTGGGAATTGCTGCCCGATTTGCTGCCGGATTTGTCGCCGGAAAATGCCGCGCCAGTCGAAAACTTGCTACAGTTCACCCCCGCCGATTTTGGCGAGGACGATGTGCTGAGCCTGGCCGATGAGCTGCCGGATTTGCAGCCCTTACCCCCGCTACAGCAAGCGCAGTTTCAGGAGCCCTTGCGGCATACTGAGCCGTTGCAACCTGAGAACTTGCTGGCGAACTTTACCAACCTTGACGAGTCTAACGTCGCGTACCACGGCGAAAGCACCGCCATGCCGGCGAGAGCATACGCCGACCCCTTTGTGTTAGAGCCGCTTGAGCGACACGAGCCGTCTGCGCTCGCCGCTGAGTTGGCCGCCAGATTGGCGGCGGTTGAATTGCCGTCCGAAACGGTGGTCGAAGCTGAAAAGCACGTCGTTTTTGCCCTGGCCGGGGCGAAATATGCTGTGCCGATGGAACAGGTGCTTGAGGTTTGCGATCTCGAACAATTCACCCCGGTGATCAATGTGCCGGACTGGGTGCTGGGGATTGCCAACCTGCGCGGCGATATTGTTTCAGTCGTGGATTTACGTCATTTCCTCGACAGTTCGACGGAGGCTTTGGCCCGGCGCCAGCCGTTGCGGAATTTGGTCGTGGTGCAAACGCAACGCGGGGATCTGACCACCTGTCTGGCGGTCGAAAGCATGCTCGGTCTGGCGCAAGCACCCACGGCGGAAATTCAAACGGTCGAACGCGTTTTCGGCGATGGTTTAACGCCACATACGCGCGGCTTTTTGGCGCAAGGCGACGAATTGTTGAGCATGCTCAATCTGGAAAGCCTGCTGCGCGCGCTCGAAATTACCGGCTAAACCCGCGTCGGCGCGAGGACACATCCCACCTCGTCACCCTCATTGATCAAGAGGCTTCTGACAAGCCTCGTCTGTTCGCGCATCCCGCACTACAAACACAATGACGGGCTTGTCCCTAACGGCCGCTGGTACCGACTGCGAAACGACGGAGTGCGGCAGGCGGCGTTATCCGCGCAGCAATGAGCGGAACGCACCGGCGACCTGAAAGTGCGGGGCGGCCTGGTCAGCCCGGGCCAGTCTGCACAGGGCCTTTCATTGATTTGCGCAAACGCAGTGGCTGGCCAGCAGTGCATTTTGAAAGCCACCAGACGTCTCACGCTCCCGCGGCGCGAGTCTGTTGCAGTGGCCAAACAGGCAGAAAAGTTATGCAACTTAAATCCATTCAATTTCGCTTCGCGCTTTGGGCGGGCATCTGTTTATTGGTGTCCGGGGCCTTGTTCATCGGGTATTCCGCGTATTCCGCCCGCACTGCGGCGGTGGCCAAGGCGCAAGAAGAAGCCGTCGGCATTGTGCAAACCGAAGCCGGCCGCGTCCGCACTGAATTGGAATATGCGCTCAATGTGACCCGGACGGTGGCCCAGACGTTGACCGCGGCCAAAGAACAGAAAGGGCTTGCGCTCACGCGCGAAGGCGTCAACACGATTATCAAAAAAGTGCTGACCGAGAACCCGCAATTTGTCGCCTTCTACTCCGATTGGGAACCGAATGCCTTTGATGGCCGCGATCAAGAGTATGGAGGGAAACCCGGTTATAACCCGGATGGCCGCTTCAACTTCACCTGGAGCCGCGGTGAAGATGGCGTCATTCGCTCGGACGTGACGCCGCCCGGCGATGAAGAGGTTTCCGATTGGTACCAAGCGCCCAAACGGGCCATGAAGGAAGCCATCATCGAACCATACCCCTACAACGTGCAGGGGAAGGAAATCCTCGAAACCACGGTTTCCGTGCCCATCATCGTCAATGGCGAATTCATTGGTATGGTCGGGGCCGACCTCAAAATTGACTTCCTGCAAAAAATGGCCGATGGCATCAGCCTTTATAACGGCACAGGTAAGTTACTGTTATTGAGCCACAAAGGCATTATTGCCGGCGCCACGAGACAGCCTGAGCTAATCAAACAGCCGGTGAACAAAGCGCACCCGGAATTAAGCGAGATGCTGCCTCAGATCCAGGCTGGCCAAGGCCAGATCGCCGTGGCTGGTGACAAGCTTAGAGTGTTAATTCCTTTGCCCGTTGGCCAAACGGGCACTCCCTGGGCGGCGCTGATGCTGATTCCGACCACGGCCGTTACGGCTGAGGCCACGCGGACAATGTGGGGGCAATTGCTCACTGGATTGCTGCTGACGGCGTTGGCGATGTTGTTATTGTGGTATCTGGCGGGCAAAGTCGCCGCGCCCATTAAAGCGGCGGCCCGCTTTGCCGAGAATCTTGCCAACGGTGAAAACGTCACCAAAGTCCCGGTGACCTCTGCCGATGAAACGGGTCGTTTGCTGACCGCGATGAACAGCATGTTGGAGAGCGCAAACTCTCTGGTCCAGACCCGCGAAGAGCGCGACAACCTGCAACGTTCGATTATCAAACTGCTCAATGAGGTCGGTTCGGTCGCCGAAGGCGACCTGACGCGGCGGGCCGAAGTCACCAATGATGCCACCGGCGCCATTGCCGATTCCTTCAACTTTATGACCGGCGAATTGCGGCGCATTGTCGGCGATGTGAAACAAGTGGCGACCGAGGTCGGTTCAACCGCCAATCAGACACAACACGCCACGCGGCAACTGGCGGAAGAAGCCAGGACGCGCGCCGACCAGATCATCCAGGCCTCACAGGATATTGACGCGATGGCCGATTCGATCCAGCGGGTTTCCGAGACCGCCGCCACCTCCAAGGATGTGGCGCATCAATCGCTGGCGACCGCCAAACGCGGAGCCGAAGTCCTGCAACATACGGTGGCCGGGATGAGCCGCTTGCGCGAACAGGTGCAGGAAACGGCGAAGCGCATCAAACGGCTGGGCGAACATTCGCAGGAAATCGGCGAGATCGTGCAATTGATCAACGATATTGCTTATCGCACCAGCGTGCTGGCCTTGAACGCTTCGATTCAAGCGGCCCGCGCGGGTGAAGCCGGGCGCGGTTTCGCCGTGGTGGCCGAAGACGTGGATCGGTTAGCCAAACGCTCCAGCGAAGCGACGAAACGCATTGCCGACCTGGTCAAGACCACGCAGATGGGCGCGAAAGAGGCTATCGCGGCAATGGAAGAAAGCACGCACAGCGTGGTGCAAGGGACGACGTTGATTCACGAGGCTGGCGAAGCCTTAAGCGAAATCGAGAGTGTCTCGGCGCAATTGGCCAAACTTGTGCAAGGCATCTCAGAGTCGGCCCAACAACAGACCCGGGAATCCGCCGCCGTCTCGCAACGCATGGTCTGGATTTCGAAGGCGACGGGCGAAACGGCCAGCGGAATTAAGCAATCGGCGTTGTGGGTGGATCAGTTGGCCGCGCTGGCCGATGACCTGAATGTGTCGGTGGCCTCCTTCAAACTACAAAGTTCTCGTCCTCAAAGCCTGGCCCAAGTTCCGTAACAGGATTTGCCGGCCTCGCTAGCGTAAGTCTAATTCTGACCTGACCCAGGTTTGGCCCAGTAACACGAAAGCCAGTAACACGAAAGAAGGAAGTGCGGAATGAAGCGTGAATCTAGCATCGGAAACTTAAAGCTCTGGCAGAAACAGGCGTTGATCGTGACCCTCCTGAGTCTGTCGGTCGTGGCGCTTCTCTCTTTGACCATCCGCGAAAAGAACGGCGGAATTGAGTTCGCACGGAACGAGGTGAATGGTGTTGTTTACCTGCGTACCTTGCGCACGTTACTGGACCATTCTGCCCAGTTCATTGGCGCCGGGAATAACAGCAAAGCCGAGCGCATAGATGACACCCTGCTGCAACTCGAAAACCTCGACCGGCAGTGGGGCGCGGAGTTGAAAACCAGCGACCAGTTGCGGGCGCTGACCGCGCAGTGGCAAGGCATGAAAAGCAAAGGCGCCGCGGCTGCGCTCAACGCAGCCTTCCTCGCCAGCATCCGTGCGCTGATGATGCAAGTGACAGATACCTCTGGGCTGTTCGTAGACCCTGATCTGGATGCCGTCTACACTATGGAAACGGTCGCCCTGGAGTTGCCGAGGCAACAGGATTTTATCGCCCAAGCCATGTGGCTGGGCACGCGTGCTTTGACGAACAAGCAGTTGCCTCTGGCCGACAGGGTCAAATTGCTGGGGCTAAGCGCGGAAATTCAGACCGTGACGGAGACAGCCAAGAGTAATGTGGAAAAAGCCGTTGGCTACAACACCTCCGGCGTGGTCAAAGCGCTTGAACCAAAGCTCCAGGAAAACCTGGCCGCCGTGCAAACCTTGTTGGAGTGGTTGAACCAAAAAATCCTCGCGCCCGCCTCCCTCGAAACAAGCACGAACAATGAAGCGCAAGAATTTGTCACTGTTAGTAACACAGCCTTGAACACCAGCTTTAATTGCTGGGATGGCGCGACCCAAACGCTGGCGGATTTGATCGGCGCGCGCAGCGCCAGTCTGGCCTGGAATCGCAATGCTTTCCTGCTTGGTGGGGTGTTGATGGCGCTGGTGGTCGGCATGACCCTGTTTATGCTGGCGCGCAAGGTGGGCCGCCAACTCAAGACGCTGACCAAGCTGGTAGATGAAATCAATGCCGGTAATACCGAGGCACGAGCCGAAGTGCTCGCCAAAGATGAACTGGGCTTACTGGCCCAGGCCTTCAATGAAATGCTCGATGCCAATCAGGGTTTGGTGCAAACACGTGGAGAGCGCGACGAAATTCAACGCTCCATTATGAAACTGCTCGATGAAGTGAGCGGCGTGGCGCGCGGCGACCTCTCGCGCGAAGCTGAAGTGACGGACGGGATGACCGGCGCTATTGCCGATGCGTTCAATTACATGATCGAGCAGTTACGCCACATCATCGGCAAGGTGCAAACAGTCGCGCGCGAGGTCAATGTCACCGCCAGCGCCACCCAGCGCAACACCCAGCATTTGGCCGAAGAAGCCAAACAACGCGCGGAACAATTGGTCAGCGCCGCCCACGAAATTGACGCGATGGCCTTCTCAATCCGCAATGTCGCGGAAACTGCCGAAGCCTCGAAACTGGTGGCCCAGAAAACGCTGGAGACGGCGAAACGCGGCTCCAAGATTTTGCAAGGCACCATCAAAGGCGTCAGCCAGGTGCGCGATCAGGTGCTGGAAAGCTCGCAGCACCTCAAACAATTGAGCGCCACCTCGCGCGAGATTGGTGAGGTGGTGCAGGTCATCGAAGAGATCGCCAAACGCACCAGCGTGCTGGCGTTACATGCTTCGATTCAGGCCGCCAGCGCGGGCGAGGCTGGGCGCGGTTTTGCCGTGGTCGTGCGCGAGGTCGAACATCTGGCGTTGCGTTCGACGGAAGCTGCCAAGTTGATTGGCGAGTTGGTCAACCGGACGAGGCAAAACGCGCAAACCGCCGCCAGCGCGATGGAAGAAAGCAGCCGTGGCGTGCACGAAGGCACAACCATGATCTGTGAGGCTGGCGACGCCTTGGTCGAGATTGAACAGGTGATGGCGCAACTCACCGATTTGATTCAATCCATTTCCCGCACCACCGAAGTGCAAACCAAAGAGTCCGCCGCCGTTTCCTCCGCGATGTTGCAGCTTTCCGAGGCGACCCGGCAAACGGCGACGGGCATTTCGCGCTCGGCCACGACAGCGACGCAATTGGCCGCGCTGGCCGATGATCTCAACGGTTCGGTCGCGTCCTTTAAGCTGGCGGCGCATGAGCGCTCGACCGGGCGGCTGGGCCGTCTGACCGGCAGCAGCCTGCGTCCCATTAGCGTTGAGGAATGGGGCAGCGGCCAATACTTCACCCAGAACTGAGCGCTGCGGCGCTGTAGAAAAACCTGCCCTGGCGGGTGTTGGCGCTGATAAGGAGTCACTATGCTGAAAAATTTGCAGTTGTTGCAACGGTTGAAAATCTGGCAGAAGCTGATCTTAATCGCCCTCTTTATGGGGTTGCCGATCCCGGTCATCACCTGGCTCTATGTCACCGAAAAAGGCAATACGATCGGCTTTGCCCAGAAAGAGCTTTACGGCACAGAGCTCCTGTTGCCCTTGCAAAAGCTGGCGAAAGAGATCGCCAATCATCGCGGCCTGGCGAGCGCCCTGTTGCGCGGCGAAACCTCGTTGCAGTCTCAATTGTCTGAAGCGGCGCGCGGTGTTGAACAGCAATTGGCCGCCGCTGAAGAGCAAGACCGCCGGGAAATTGGCCAGACCGGAAATACATACGGCGGGTTACTGCAAACTTCCGGCAAGCTGCGCGCGCTGCGGCAGAAATGGAATCTGCTCAAAAGCAAGACGGCGCAAACCGAGGCGCGCGCGAATTTCGACGAACATACGCAATTGATCGCCGAGGTCAACGACCTCATCATTTACGCGGGCGACACCTCCAACCTGATTCTCGACCCTGACCTCGATACCTATTACCTGATGGATGCGGTCATTATTCAAATCCCGCGCTTGGCCGAAGAGGCCAATCGGTTGCGTGGTTTGGGGGCGGGCCTGGCCGTGGCGAAAAAAGCCACGCCGGAAGAGTTTGCCCAACTGACTACCTTTTTCAGTCAGGTACAGGTGACGTTGCAGAACCTGGAACGCAGCTTTGGCAAGGCCTATGCCGCCAATCCTAGTTTGAAGGACCGGCACGATGGGCAGTTGGAAATTCTGGCCAAAGAGGTAAACGGGTTTATCGTCTGGGCGGATCGTCAACTCACCCGCAGCAGCGATTCCTCCATGCTGGCGACGCAATTCCTGGCCGCCGGAGCGCCCTCCATCGAACGGCTGATGCAATTGCATCAACTGGCGCTCGACGATCTGAAGACGCTCTTGCAAGCGCGTGTGGATAAAGTGAAACGCGAGCGCAACTCGGTTTTGGTGCTAACCGTGCTGGGGTTGTTATTGACGGTGCTGGCGGTGGCCGTGATTACCCGGGGGGTCAATCAACAAACCCAAGCGCTCACGCAACTGATCGCGCACATTGACAACGGCAATTTCGAGGAACGCGCCCCGGTACTTTCAAGCGACGAATTGGGGCGCACCGCGCAGGCCTTCAACAACATGCTCGACAACACGCGCGGCCTGATGCAGTCCCGCACCGAACGTGACGAAATTCAACGTTCGATCATCAAGCTGCTGGATGAAGTCAGCGGTGTGGCGGAAGGCGATCTGACGCGCGAGGCCGAAGTCACCGAAGGCATGACCGGCGCCATCGCCGACGCGTTCAACTACATGATGGACAGCCTGCGCCAACTGATCGGCAAGGTGCAGAACGTTTCCCAACAGGTCAACAGCACCGCCGCCGAAACCCAAACCAGCGCCGAACGCCTGGCCCAAGGCAGTCAGGAACAAGCCGCCCAAATTACCAATACCACCATGGCCCTGGCCGAAATGACGCGCGCCATCCAACAGGTGGCCGAGAGCGCCGAATTGTCAGCGGCCGTGGCCGACCAATCATTGAGCACGACGCACAAAGGCTCCGAGATTGTGCAACACAACATGCACGGCATGCTGCGCGTGCTCGAACAGGTGCAGGAAACGGCGCGCCAGATGCAGCAATTGAGCGAGCGTTCGCAAGAGATCGAAGAGATCGTGCATCTGATTGATGAAATCGCCGACCGTACCGGCGTGCTGGCGCTCAACGCTTCCATCCAGGCCGCCACCGCAGGCGAGGCCGGCGCGGGGTTTGCCGTGGTTGCGCGCGAAGTCGAACAACTCGCCGGGCGCTCTGCCGACGCCACCAAACGCATCAGCACGCTGATTCGCACAATTCAGGGCGGCACCCGTGACGCGCTCAGTGCGATGGAAGAAACCTCGCGCGAAGTGCTGGCGGGTTCCAAACTGGCCAATCAAGCCGGTCAATCGCTGACCGAGATCGAAGGGGTGACCAACCGGCTGGCCGAACTGGTGCGCGCCATTGCCGACGACTGTAAGTTGCAAGCCCGCAGTTCGACACAACTCTCGCAAACCATGGCCCAAATCGCCAAGATCACCAACCAGACCACCAACGGCGTCATTCAATCCGCCGTCACCGTCAAGAGCCTGGCCGAACTGGCCGACGAACTGCGCGCTTCGGTCGTGTCGTTTAAGTTGCCGGGCAACGCGCCGGGCAAGGTTGCCGGGCCGCACTTCCAGGCGGGCAAGGCGGCCTACGGCACGGCGCATTTGAATTAACCCGCTTGGCAAACGCACGCGGCCAAATAGTTGTCCGGCGGGCGCAAGTTTCATCTGGCGGGCGGCCCTGCTGCGCGCGCCGGATGCTGAACAATTTAGCAGGGCAGTGTCATCAAAGGCGCCCGCCCCACGGGCGTGACAAACACCAACAACGATCCACGAAGCCACACGAAGCGGTATCAGAGGTGGCCCACGAACCCCGTCTAAACCCATCGTGAAGCCTCTTGGTTGTATTTCCAAAGAGAGACTTCTATGCAATACAAAACCAGACTCACGCTGAGCGCCGCCGGGCTGCTCCTGACGATGATTCTTTTCAATACTGTGCCGGCGGCGGCGCAATCCTTGATCTTCAACACGCCCTCGACCGATGTGGTCGCCAAGGGCAAAACCTATGTCGAGATGGATTGGTTCGGCCATTTGGAAAGTCTCGACAACGGCGGTTATCACGGCTTTTATCCGCGTGTCGTGGTGGGGGTCGGCAAAGGCGTCGAGGTGGGCGCCAATGTTGCCTGGTCGAAATCGGTCACGCCGAATCAGCCGGTGCAAGTGATCCCCAACGTCAAGTGGCAGGTTTACAGCAATGAGAAAACGGGCGTCACCTCCACCGTCGGCGTGCTGGCTTATCTGACGGTCAAAAACCGGCAGAACGGCGGCGATAACTACGCGCTGCTTTACAGCAACGTCAGCAAAAAGTTCAAAAGCGATTTTGGGCCGCGCTTCACGGGCGGTTATTACCATCTGGTGGGCCGGGCGGCCGGTACTGGCACGACGAAAGGCGCGATGCTGGGGTACGAACAACCGCTGCATCCGAAAGTTTCGTTTGTGATGGATTGGTACAGCGGCAAAAACAGCTTGGGGTATCTCACCCCGGCGCTGGTTTTTTCGTTGCCCAAAAGCCAGTCAATTTCGGCGGGCTGGCTGATCGGCAACCAAGGGCGGAAAAACAATTACCTGTATCTGACCTACGGTTTCACGTTTTAAGGTCTTGGCGGCAGGGTCGGCGAAGAAACAATTTGCAGACCCTGCCGCGCCCTTACGTCAAGCTGGGGTGTGAGCGAGGACAAGGCGATGAATGAAAGCAGCGAGGATTTGAGCGTGAATGATTTGAATGAGACCGCCGGCGCAATGAGTTGGGCCAGCGGCGGGCCGGGTGATCAATTGCTCCCTGAATTGCTCAACGGATTTATCGCTGAAGTGAAGAGCTATCTGCCCAAGCTTCAAACGGCCTTGGACGAATATCAGCGCCGCCCGCAACAAACCGCGTTGCTGGCGGAAGCGCAACGCCACGTCCGCACGATCAAAGGCGCCGCCGCCGTGGTTGGGTTGATGCCGCTGGGTGACCTCGCCAGCAGTTTTGAAGAAGTGTTGGAAAAGCTGATTGCCAGCCAACTGCCGGTGAGCGTTGCGGCCTTAACGGCGTTCACCCGACTACTCCTGCAACTCGATCATTATCTGGATGCGGTTGTCACGGGCGCGCGCGATTTCCCCGCAGAATTAACGCAGACCTTGCGCGAATTGCGCGACCTGACCAGCCCGCCAGCGCTCAATTCATTTGACGCCGTACTCAACACCCCCTTGCGTAACACGGGGCCGCTGCGTCCGATCCTGTCCTTCATTCCGCCTGCGCCCGCAATGCCGCCGCCAGCGGCGCAAAGTGCCGGCGCGCCGCCCGCCGCAGCGGAAGCGGAAATTTCCGGCCTGCCCGATTTGTCGGCTTGGCTGGACTTGAATGACGAAGAGGGCCTGCTGCCATTGGTGGCTGAAAATCCCGCGCCAGTCGTTATGTCGCCTCCGCCGTTACCCGTGCGGCAACCCAGCCTTGCGGAATGGGAAGAAGAAAGGCGGGCGGAGGACGCCGCAGTTTTTGCCGAAGTGGCCTTCACCGCAGCCCCCGCTACAACCGAAGCGCCTGCCTTCGCTGTTGCCGCTCCGCCCGCCGAAACGCTGGCGGGGGCCGAAATCACGGCCAGCGACGCGCCCTTGGCCGCTGAACCATTTGAGGAGTTGCTCGCGCCTTTTCCACCCGCCGACACCAGCGCCAGCGCAATCGAAACACCGGTGCCGGAAACCGAGTTGGACATGCCGGATATTCCGGCGGAATTGCTCGAAGTCTTTTTGCCCGAGGCCGAAGAGCATTTGCGCGTCATGACGCTCTCACTGCCCGCGCTGGCCGCGCAACCCGGCAATAAAGCGTTGTTACAAGAGATTCGGCGCAGCGCCCATTCGCTCAAAGGCTCCGCCGCCGTCGTCGGTTTTCAGGAACTCGCCAATCTCGCCCACCGCGCCGAAGACCTGCTCGATTTGCTTTACGATGACGAGTTGAAGCTGACCTCAGAGCTGCTGCAACTGCTTTTCGCTTCCACCGAAATCCTGGAGAACCTGCTCAATCAACGGGCAGATCAGGATGTCCTGGCGGGCCTGTATGCCGCTTATGCCGAAGTGCTCGCAGCCCCGCACCCAGCGCCGGGAGCGGAATATACGTTTGAAGCACTGGAGGCCTTAGCCGATCCGCTGCCGCTCAAACGCACGACCAAGCCCTTGCCGAACGAGACGGCGGAGCCGGAGTCTGACAGCACGGCGGAAAAAGACGCCCCGGCGGTGGCGGTCGTCAATCGCGGCAAATATGTGCGCGTGCCGATTGATCAATTAGACACGGTGGTCAAATTGGTGACGGAGTTGTTGGTCAATCACGCGGCGTTTGAACAGAACATGACGACCCTCAACCGCCAGCTCGAAGAGGTGCATACCAATTCGACTCGGTTGAACCGCGTGGCCACAAAGATGGAGGTTCAATTCGAGGCCAGCACGCTCGGCGGCGGCCACCCGGCGCCTGCCCGGCCTTTTTCGGCCAATGCCTTACTCAATAGCCTTACTCAACCCCACGGCTTGGCAGCGCCCTTGCTGAACCAGAATACCTACGGCTTCGATGCGCTGGAATTTGACCGATACACCGAATTTCACTTGCTGTTGCGTGAATTGACGGAAGCGGCCAGCGACGTGCACGCGCTCGAAAGCGAACTGGTCGAAATCAAAGACGACTTCCAAAATTGCCTGCAACGGGAAGCGCGGTTGTGCAGCGACATCCAGGAAAAATTGATGCGGCTGCGCATGGTGCCGCTCTCAACCTTGTCCTCGCGCTTGCACCGCACCGTGCATACCGTGGCGGCGCGGCGCGACAAACAGGTCAATCTGGTGATCGAAGGCGACGAGACGCGGTTGGACAAAACCGTCATCGAAGAAATTGCCGACCCCTTGTTGCACATTTTGCGCAATGCCATTGACCACGGCATCGAAACGCCCAGCGCGCGTGCGGCCAATGGCAAGCCGACCAGCGGCACGATCCGCTTGCGCGCGTTTCACGACAATACCCAAACCGTGCTTCAAATCGGGGATGACGGCAGCGGTCTTAATCCCGAACGTATCCGTCAAACCGCGCTGAAAAACGGGTTGTTGAGCGCGGCTGAGGCGGCGCATTTGAGCAACGAAGAGCTTTACTCACTGATTTTTTTGCCGGGCTTCAGCACGGCCGAAGCCGTCAGTGAAATTTCCGGGCGCGGGGTCGGGATGGATGTGGTCAAATCCACCATCCACCGTTTGAAAGGCAGCATTAGCATGGATTCCCAACCCGGCCAGGGCACGCTCTTTACGCTGCGCCTGCCGCTGACCTTGGCGGTCATGCGTTCACTGCTGGTCAAGACGCAACAACAAATTTTCGCCGTGCCCCTTGCGGGCTTGTCACAGGTCGTCAAGCTCACGCCCAATCTATTGGATCGCATCGGTCACGACACGGTGGTGCGCACCGGCGGCAAGGTCTATCCGTTGTTGCAACTCAGCAAACTGCTCAATCTCAAGCGTCACGAAATCAACCATGCCACGCAAATGGCATTGATTATGAACATCGAAGGTCATCAGGTCGCCATTGCCGTGGATGAAACCCTCGAAGGCCGCGAAGTTGTGGTGAAAAACCTGGGCAATCATTTGCGCCGCGTGCACGGCTTGACCGGTGCCACGTTGCTGGGCGACGGCAGCGCCGTTTTGATTCTGAACCTGCCGGAATTATTGCGTGAGGTGTTCCGTCCGCGCGCCGCCTTTGAGCTGCGCGCGGAACCCAGATTGCCAGTGGCGGCACAGTCGGCGGCACCCCGCGCCATTGCATCACCGGTAATAACTACATCGGCGCCGAAAGCAGTGGCCGCGCCCGTGAGTGTGCCCGTGAGCGCGTCCTTGACTGTGCCTTTGACCGTGATGGTAGTGGACGATTCGCTCAGCGTGCGCCGCGTGCTGACCAACCGGCTGACCAGCGCTGGCTGGAATGCGTTGCAAGCCAAGGATGGCCTCGACGCATTGGAGCAATTACAGCAAATGACCATCCCGCCTGATTTGCTGCTGGTGGACATTGAGATGCCGCGCATGGACGGTTACGAATTTATCAACACCTTACGCAAGCAACTTGAGTACGCTGATTTGCCGGTGATCGTATTGACCTCGCGCGCAGGCCAGAAACACCGTGACCGCGCCTTTGAAGTCGGGGCGACCGAATACCTGGTAAAACCTTACCAGGATGACGTGCTGCTCAGCCTGATCCGGCGGCTGGCCAACCGACGTAGCCGCGAGAGCTAATTACTTGCTGACAAAAATGTATACTGAAAGGCACGCTGCGACGAAATTGTCGCAGCGTGCCTTTCAGTTTTTTCGGCCAGTCAACGAGGTATTGGCTTTGTGGGGGCCGCCGTGAATTTCATTATCAGGTTGGCTTGGCATCGGGGTCACCCATGCTACAGGAAGGTCGTATAGAAAGGTATCGCGAGTGAACAAAATTGTCAGACTTCTTTTGATAATAAACAACTTTGTCGGTTAAGGGTCGTCAGCCAACACGCCAGTCAGACGCGTTTATTCGAGCCAAAAGCAATCGCGGCAACCGCTTGCGAGGTTGCGGGCCACCCGCCGCCGCTTTGGCATTGAGCTTGCACTTAGGTCCAACGAATACAAACCACCGCGCTTCGTGAAAGCAAAAGAAGCAAGGGCTTGGATGATGTCACAGGAATGCAAATCAACTTTGAGACAATTCGTCAGCACGCAGGGGAAAAGCTGCGGCGCATCGAAGCCCAACCGACTCCGGCAGAGCGGCTGAGCGCGCTCAAAAAGTTTTTGAAAATCGAAACGCAACGGCTGCAATTGCGGCACCGTTTCGGCATCAGCGGTTCACAAATTGTCGCCGCGCGCAGTTTGATTGTTGATCTGGTGATCCAGCGCATCGCCCGCACCGCCGCCGAAGAGTTGCAGCACGACGCGGCCAAAGTTCCTTTTGCGGTGATTGCGTTGGGCGGTTATGGCCGCGTGGAACTCGCGCCGCATTCGGACATTGACGTGATGTTTTTGCATCAAGGCCGCAAGGAAGCGGCCGCCGCCGCGTTGCTGAGCGAAAAGATGCTCTACCTGCTCTGGGACATGGGGTTCAGCGTGGGTCACAGTAACCGCAGCGTGAGTGAGTGTCTGGCTGAAGCGAAAGACGACAATATCACGCGCAATTCGTTGATTGATGCGCGGCTGCTCTGGGGCAGCGAAACGCTGTTTGAACAATTGACCGAGCGGATCGACGATGAAATTTTCAGCAATTCGCGGGGGCAGCAGCAGGCTTTGCTGGGACAGATTTTGGCCGACCGGACAGGGCGTTATGAGAAATTCGGCAACGTCGCCTGTTTACAAGAGCCAAACGTAAAAGAGACTGCTGGCGGCTTACGTGATTTGCATACGCTGTTGTGGGCCACGCGTGTGGCCCACGGCAAAGCGAACCTGATTGATTTGGTGGCGGAGGGCGTAGTGCCCGAACGGGACGCCAAGGCCATCACGGCGGCTTATGACTTTTTGCTGCGCGTGCGCAACGAAATGCATTTCGCCACGGCACGGCGCACTGATGCCTTGACGCTGGATTTGCAACAGCAGGTTGCGCACAGCTTCGGGTACATCGACAGCGCCGAAGCGCAGGCGTCGGAAAGTTTCATGCGCGACTATTACCTGCACGCACGGCGCTTGCACAGTCTGTGCGAAGCGCATTTGCAGCGGGCGGCGAGCAAGCAGGAAAAGAAACGCTGGTTCAGCCGCGCGCGCACCATGTCGGCCCAAGGCGGGTTCGTGATGCGCGATGGCGTGCTCGATGTCGAAAAGACCGCGACCGAATTGGCCGAGACTGCGTTGGCCGAGCCTACCCTGGATGGCCACCGCATGTTGCTGGCGTTTAGCTATGCCCAAGCGACCGGCGCGCCGTTCAGCGTGAATTTGCAGGAGTTGGTGCAAGCCAACCTGGCCGCCGTCAATAAAACTTTTCGCGCTTCGACGGACGTGGCGCAGACCTTTATGAAGTTGTTGCGCGCCAAAGGCCGTGTCGCGGCGGGCTTGCGGCTGATGCACGAAGTCGGTTTCCTGGCCAAATATCTGCCGGAATTTGGCCGCGTGACCTGTCTGGTGCAACACGATCTTTATCACCGCTTCACCGTGGATGAGCATACGTTGCGCACCATCGAAGTGCTGGATGAACTCGCCAATTCGCGCAACAAACAATTGGAACGCTACCGTGCGCTGTATCAGGAGATCAGCGATCCGGCCATCCTGCACATGGGCTTGTTGATGCACGACATCGGCAAAGGCCTGGGCGGCGGCCACACCGAGAAAGGCATCAAGATTGCCGAGCGTGTCTGCGAACGGTTGCAACTGGATGCACAGGCCAGCGAACAGATCGTCTTTTTGGTGCGGCAGCACTTGCTGATGGCGCACATCGCGCAACGCCGCGATTTGAGCGACGAAAAAATCGTGCGCGATTTTGCCGCCCAGATCGGTACGCTCGACAGCTTGAATATGCTGACACTGCTCACCTATGGCGACATCAATGGCGTCGGGCCGGGCGTTTGGAGCGAGTGGAAAGACACGCTGTTGTGGGAGCTTTACAGCAAAGCGCGCGCGTTGCTGGTGCCTGAACCGGAACACGATGAGACGGCGGAACGCTTGCGCGAGCGCATCGTCAGGATGCTGGCGAGCGAGGTGGATTACGCCGAAGTGCAACAGCATTTCGCGATGTTGCCCGAAGATTACGCGCGCTTCACCGCGCCGCAGGTGATCATCGAACACATTCGGCTGGCGCATGCGCTGAATTCACGGCGCGTCAAAACCAGTTGGCGCGTCAATGCGCAATCCAAGTGCACTGACTTGCACGTGTGCGCGCGCAACCGGCGCGGTCTCTTCGCCAATCTGGCCGGAGCGCTGACGGCGCAAGGCGTCAACATTCTAAGTGTGAGTTTGAACACGCGGACGGACGGTCTGGCGGTGGATTCGTTCAAAGTCAGCGACACCGTCGGCGAACCGTTGGCCGATCCACAGCGCTGGGAACAGATTGACGACTCGATCAAGCGTGTCCTCAGCGGTGAGTTAGACATTGCGGCTGCCGTGGCAAAACGCTTGCACGCGCAAACGGCGTCGCGGTTCAGCAAGCGTAAAACGGCGCTGCCCAAAGCGGTGCAACGCGCCGCCAAGCTGAGTTGGGATAATCAATCGTCGGATAAAAGCACGATTTTGGAAGTCCAAACGGCTGATCGTTTGGGTTTGGCTTACAAGCTTGCGAGCACGCTGGCGAGCCTGTCGCTCGACATTGTGTTTGCGAAAGTGGCCACCGAAAAGCATCTGGCACTGGATGTGTTTTATGTGACCGATGCAGCGGGGCGAAAATTACCTGACAGTGAATTGGCAGAACTTGAGCGCGCGCTTCGCGCGGTGCTTGATGAGCCAATCAAACCATTGCCACAGGTTTCTGCGGGTCGCGGTTAGATCCATCAACACAAAGCAAAATTCAATCGAGGAGATACCAGCTATGAGAAGAGTAGTTCCCCTACAGCGCGTAGTGTGCGCGCTGCTAGGAATCATGGCCTTGCCGCTAATGGCATTGGCCCAAACACCATCATCGTCCCCATCGTTGGAAGAACGCCTGGCGAAGGCCGAGGCCGCCGTGGCCAGCGCCCAAACAGCAGGCGATAACGCCTGGATGCTGGTCTGTTCAGCCCTGGTTTTGCTGATGACCGGGCCGGGGCTGGCGCTGTTTTATGGCGGTCTGGTGCGGCGCAAGAATGTGCTGGGCACGATGATGCAAAGCTTCATTATGATGGCCGTGATTACGGTCGTCTGGGCGCTGTTTGGCTATAGTTTGGCCTTTGCGAAAGGCAGCGCGTTTATTGGCGGATTGGGCCATCTGTTCTTGAAAGGTGTGGGCGCTGAGCCTTCGGTTTACGCCGGGACGATCCCCGCGCAGACCTTCATGGTCTATCAGTTGATGTTTGCCATCATCACGCCCGCGCTGATCACGGGCGCGTTTGCCGAACGCATGAAGTTTTCGGCGATGTTGCTCTTTTGCACGCTGTGGGCTGTGGTCGTGTACTTCCCGCTGGCCCATATGGTTTGGGGCGATGGCGGTTATTTGAACGCCTTTCTGGGCGGCAAAATTCCGGCGCTCGATTTTGCGGGCGGTACGGTGGTGCATATTTCATCGGGTTTTTCGGCGCTGGTTTGTGCGCTCTATTTGGGCAAACGGCTGGGCTATCCGAAAACACCCTTTGCGCCGCATAACCTGGTGCTCAGCGTGATTGGCGCGTGCTTGCTGTGGGTGGGCTGGTTCGGCTTCAACGCGGGCAGTGCGGTGGCGGCGGGCAGTTTGGCTTCGAGCGCGTTTGTGGCGACGCATTTTGGCGCAGCGGCGGCGACACTTGGCTGGCTGTTAGTGGAATGGCTCAAGCAGGGCAAGCCGACGGTCTTGGGCGGCATTTCGGGCGCGGTGGCCGGCTTGGTCGGCATTACGCCGGCGGCGGGCTTCGTGACGCCGATGGGCGCGCTGGCGGTCGGTTTCATCGCCGGTGTGGTTTGCTTTTTTGCCGTGACCGAGTTGAAGAAGAAATTGGGTTATGACGATTCACTCGATGCCTTTGGCGTGCACGGCGTGGGCGGGTTCACGGGCGCGATTCTGACGGGTGTTTTTGCCAACAGCGCGGTCAACACGGTGTTCAAAGATGCGAATGGCAAGCCGCTGCCGAGTGGTTTGCTGGAAGGCAATGGCAAGCAGGTCGTCAATCAATTGGTGGCCTCGCTGATTGCGATTGTGCTGGGGATGGTTGCTTCTTACATCATCCTGAAAATCGTGGACGCAACGGTGGGCGTGCGCGTGACGGGTGAAGATGAAAGCGTCGGTCTCGATCTGTCGCAGCACGGCGAAGAGGGCTACAACTTGGATGCCGATTTGGGCACGACCATAGGGAGTGGCACGGCCTTGAGCGGTCACAGTTTTGCCGCCGCGACGGCAACGGCCAATGAATAACTCAAGTACGGTACCGCGCGCGTCAGCAAGCGGGGTTTGAGCATGCGCACGGTTAGCAGCAGCGTGAGTTTCCGCTGGCTGACGCGCGCGGTACCGTCCCGATCGATAGAAAGATAGAAAGGTTGAAACAATGAAAAAGATAGAAGCGATCATTCGCCCGCACCTGTTGGAAAGCGTGAAAGACTCCTTACAGGCCCTGGGTGTGCAAGGCATGACGATCAGCGAAGTGAAAGGCTTTGGCCGCCAGAAAGGCCACACCGAAGTGTATCGCGGCAGTGAATACAAAGTTGAATTCGTGCCGAAGCTGAAAGTCGAAGTCGTCGTGGATGACGACGTGGTCGAACAGGCCGTCGAGGCGGTCATCAAGACCGCGCGCACCGGCAAATTCGGCGACGGCAAAATCTTTGTCTTCCCAGTGGACGAAGCTGTCCGCATTCGCACCGGCGAGCACGGCATCAATGCGGTATAGGTCGTGAAAGTCTTGAGAAGTCCGGGAAAGTCTCGTGAAGTCTGGGGAAAGTCTGGCCCGGCTTTACGAGACTCTCAGGACTTCACAAGACTTTCCCAAATTTCTCAAGACTGACTGACTTATCCATCAACCAACCACCCATAGCAGGCGGAAGCAGCAAATTGACGATCACCATCAATAGCCCGACAGGGCAAAAGGGAGAAACACAATGCAGCGGATAAAAGCTATTGGGCTGGCAGTCGGCGTCATGCTGGCGCTCTTGTGCTGGGGCGGTTTTAACGCCCGCAGTAACTGGCTGGGAATGACCAACGTTCAGGCGCAGACGGCTGATCCGTCGGGCGCCAACACAGGCGCGGCGGGCGACATCACCGCCAAAGACGCGGGCAAGCCGACGCTCGATGAAGTGGCCGCGACGGTCGGTCATAACAAAATCGCGATCAACTTCATCTGGGTGTTGGTCGCCGGTTTTCTGGTGATGTTCATGCAGGCGGGCTTTGCGCTGGCCGAGACGGGTTTTTGCCGCGCCAAAAATGCCGCGCATACGATGTCTATGAACCTGATGGTTTATGCGGTCGGCATGATCGGCTTCTGGATTTCCGGCTTTGCTTTGATGATGGGTGGGATTGGTTCCATCCCGGCGTTGGGCACGGCGACGTCTGTGCTCAATCATGAATTCACGATTACGCTGGCTGGGAAGACCTTTGGCCTGTTCGGCCTCAAAGGATTTTTCCTGAGCTTCGGCACCTACGACGTGGCGGTTTTCGGGCTGTTCCTTTTCGCCATGGTCTTTATGGATACGGCGGCGACGATTCCGACGGGCGCGATGGCTGAACGCTGGAAATTTTCCGCCTTCATCATCTTCTCGTTTTTTATGGGCGCGCTGGTCTATCCCATCTTCGGCAACTGGGTGTGGGGCGGCGGCTGGCTGGCGACGCTCGGTTCAAATTTCGGCTTGGGCCACGGCTTTGTTGATTACGCCGGGTCATCGGTCGTGCACATGACGGGTGGCGTGACGGCCTTTGTCGGCGCGAAACTGCTGGGGCCGCGCATTGGGAAATTTACGCGCGAAGGCAAACCGGTGGCGTTGCCAGGGCACGATCTGCCGATGGCCTTGCTGGGGGTTTTCATTCTGGCCTTTGGCTGGTTCGGCTTTAACGCGGGCAGCAGCCTGGCGGGCGGCGACTTGCGCATCAGCGTCATTGCTACCAACACCATGCTGGCTTCGGCCACGGGTGCGTTTGCCAGTGCGCTCTATGTTTGGAAGCGGCTGGGCAAGCCCGATCCGAGCATGATCGCCAATGGGATGCTCGCCGGTTTGGTCGCCATCACCGCGCCCTGCGCGTTTGTCACCAGTTGGGCGGCGGCCTTAATCGGCGTTATCGCCGGGGTGCTGGTGGTGGAAAGCATCCTCTTCTTTGAGCAAAAGATGAAGATTGACGATCCGGTCGGCGCGATTTCGGTGCACGGCGTGAACGGCTTTTGGGGCGTGGTGAGTTTGGGGTTGTTCGCCGACGGCACGTATGGCGACGGTTACAACGCGGTGACGGGCGGCGTGAAAGGTTTGTTTTATGGCGATGCCAAGCAATTCATCGCGCAACTCATCGGGCCAGTGGTCAATATCGTTTTCGTCGGCTTGGCCTTCTATCTGATTTACAAATTGGTAGACAAACTCGTCGGTCACCGGGTGGACGCCGAAGTCGAAATCGGCGGTCTCGATCTGCCGGAGATGGGCGCGCTGGCTTATCCCGACTTCCAGGTTTTATCGGGCGGGCCTGGCAGCAGCTTTACGCCGTCATCAAATAGTGCGCTGGCGAGTAGCGAAAACGTCCCGCTCGGCGTTCCACTCACGGAAATCCGCTGAGCGCTGGCGCATGCCAGCCGCCGCGAAACAGCAAAACGCCAGGGCTTCCGCGCTTGGTTGCAGATTTATCACCGCAACCCCAAAGAGGCCCTGCAAGCATACTGAAAAAGGTGCTTAGCATACGAACTCAATTGAGGAGATGACACAATGACTATGAAACACAGTAAATTCGCGCTTCTGCTCGGCCTTTTCGGCCTCTTGCTGGCCGTTAGCCCCTCAGCGTTGGCGCAATCCACGATCTTCAACATTCCTTCGACCGATGTCGTGGCGAAAAAGAAGACTTATTTTGAATTCGATCTGATCACACACCTGGAAGGCCACAAAGACGGCGGCTTTCAAACCTATGTCCCGCGCGTCGTCGTGGGTGTGGGCAAAGGCGTCGAAGTGGGCGTGAACGTCGCCGCGACCGATTCCATCGGCTCCACGCTGCTCTATGTGCAACCCAACATTAAGTGGCAGTTTTACGCCAACGAAGACAAGGGCGTGGCGACAACGATGGGCGCGATTGCCTTCACGCCGCTCAAAGATCGCAAGTCCAATGACAGCTTCGGACTGTTTTATGGCAACGTCAGCAAGAAATTCAAAGGCGATTATGGCCCGCGCTTCACGGTCGGCGGTTATGGCCTGGCCGGTTACGACTACGCGGGGCTGGATAAAGGCGGCGCGATGGTCGGCTATGAGCAACCCGTCGGCAAGAAGGCCAGTTTTGTGGCGGATTGGTTCAGCGGCAAGAACGGCTTTGGCTATGTGACGCCGGGGTTTTCGTTCACCTTGCCGAAGAGCAGCCTGTTCAACATTGGTTACAGCATCGGCAATTATGGCCGGAAGAATAACGGGCTGTTCGTTTATTACGGCATTACGTTCTAAAGAGATTTTTCGAGTTACTTCCGTAGCTGGTGCTTAGTTGATGGACTCCTTGAGCGGCGGGCCGTCAAGGCTCGCCGCGCTTTCTGCGCGCAGGCAGACGCGATTGCACGGTATTCACTGAAATTCGTTGCGTGCGCTTGCGTGTTCCTGCGCGGAACAAGAGTTACTTCCGTAGCTGGTGCTTAGTTGATGGACTCCTTGATGCGGCGAGCCGATTGGCTCGCCGTGTTTTTTTGAGGTAGCGGACGAGTCAAAAGGGGAGTCTCGAAAAGACGGGCTGCAAATGTTTAACGCGGCGGGATGGTCATGATGACTTCTTTGGCGCTCAACGTAAGCAGCGGATGTTTGACCAGCGGTTGAAATTCATAGCGCTGCCCCGGTTCCAAGCCGCCGATTTCCGCCGTGAAGGCGCCCGTCGTTGTGCGCGTCACCAGCGGCGTTGGCTGCCACGGACGCGACGTGAATTCGGTTGCTTCGGTACGGACGCGATATTGAAAGTCGGCTTCGACCGCAGCAGTCTTGCCCAGGTCATCCAGGCGGCCTTCGACGATGACGGCTTTCTTTAGGGCAGCAGCGCCACGATGCGCACGGGGCCGCCCGTGCCGCCTTTGATTTTCATGGGCAAGGCAATAATCGTCGCACCGATGGGCGGCACGCGTTCGATAAAGGCGACGTTTTCCAAGCCATAAATGTTGGCGCCGTTCAGCACCTGATGCGCGATGAAGTCTTTGGTTTGACCGTAATCCAGACTGGCGGTGTCAATGCCGACGCCGTTGACTTTGCGCTCTTGGGCGAGGAATTCGGCGGCTTCTTTGGAGATGCCAGGGAAGTGCAGATTGGCCGTGTCGCCTTTGACAGCGGTGCCCAGATAACGTTTTTTGTCCGGCCAGAATTGGCCCCAACCCGTTTGCACCAGGACGATGTTGCCTGCGGGAAGAGGGCCGTAATCTTTTTCCCAGGCCCGGATGTCGGCCACGGTCAGCCGGTAATCGCGGTCTTGGTCGCAGGCTTTGCGGATGTCAATTTTGCTGACCGGGCCGATCAGCCGTTGCAACGGCAATTCATCCATCGAGGCTTTGCCTTCGCCGAAATGGATCGGCGCGTCCACGTGCGTGCCGCCATGTTCGCTGGCGCTGTAACGCCCCGCCGTGTACCACCAGCCAGCCGCCGATCGGCCCCAGGCTTCTTTTTCCCATTTGAAGGGTTGCGCAGTCGGCCAATAGATCGTTTGATCGTCGAAGTTGTAGGTCAGGTCAACGACTTTGGCGGTATTGAGGGCGGTCGTCGTCGCCGGTGAACTGGTGGGTTGCGCCTGGTCGGAGTCCCGTTTTTCGGGGGCTTTTGTCGGGCGGTTCCATGCAAAGAGCGCCAGACCTGTCACCAGCAGTCCGGCGATGAAGGCGAGCAAGATTTTGTGATGATGATGAATAACCATGCCATTCTCCTGTTTATGTTTGCGGCTTTGCGATTCCGCGATACATCTCGGCCAGCACGCGCGGCGCTTTGGGCAACAGGAAGCGCTCGAGTTCGGCGAGCTTGAAGCCAGCTTGTGTAATCAGCCGGTCAATGGGTCGGTTCATATTGCAACCCACACCGATGATCTTTTGCAATGGATTGAAGCGATCCTGTTTACGCGCCACTTCGGCATCGTCGCTGCGCCCGTGTTCAAAGAAAATGAATTGCCCCGCCGGTTTGAGCACGCGGCGAATTTCGGCCAGGGCGGGCGCGGTGTTGGCGATGGAACAAAGCGTCAAGGTCGAGACGACCGAATCGAATGATTGATCGGCAAACGGCAAACGGCCTTGCGCATCCAGTTGCAGCTTCGTCACGGGAATCGGACACGCGGCGAGGCGGCGCGCCACCCGCCGTTGCAGCATGTTTTCGGAATCGAAGACCGTCAATTCCGTTACGGCGGCGGGGTAGTAAGGCAGATTCAACCCCGTGCCGAAGCCGATTTCGAGCGTCTGGCCACGCGCGGACGCCAGTGCGCGCTGCCGGTATTTGCCGAATTCCGGCGTGCCCAGTGTCCAATCGAGCAGGCAGGGAAAGATGAATTTGGCGTAGATGCCCATAGGCCGCAGCGACGGATTACTTTTCCGGGGTGGAGTTGTTTTTCTTGTCGAGGTACATCTTGATGCCGCCGCCAATCATGATCAGGATTCCCAGCACAAACAGAATTACAAGCATCGGTAAGCTCCTTTTCTGTGGATGTAGCAGTGTGATTGCAGATCGTTGACTGATTGACAGGCTAGCAGAGACGACCATACTTGTCACCGCTTCACCGGATACGGGCGGCAGGGCTGCTGCCTGACGCAGATGATTGTTGAACGAGTTGTTACCCAAGAAGGAGAGCACGCCGATGACGACCGAACCTGAGGGTGGAAAATGTGTATCGTGCGGTTTTGTCACCGCCAATCCGGCTGAACGGTGTCCGCGTTGCAACCGTCCCTGGCAAACAGATCAACAAGTGCGCGGGCGTGGCCTCGCGTTGATCGTGCTGGGCGGTTTGCTGTCGGGTGGCATGACGTTGCTGCTGCTGTGGGTCAGCAGCGCCATGTACCCCGCGCTCAGCCAGACGCGCAGTTCATTCAATGGCACACGCGGCGATGCGGTCTTCATCTTCGGCATTCTCGGCGCTGTCCTGGTGCTCGGCCTCACGGGCTTTATCGCAGGCGTTTGGCAGGTCGTGACCGGGCAGGTCAACCGGGCGCTGCGGATCACGATGCTGGCAGAGGGCTTGCTGGTGTTGCTGTTGGCGCTCAACTTTTATTTCAAAAGCTAACGTTCGACTCCGGTTCGCTCAAACGCGCCAGAGTATTGTAGGATTCGGCTTGCCCTGTTAAACCATCTCCGAAAGGTAACCAGCACCCGCTATGCAGCAGGACGACATACTCCAGATTATCCAAGAAGACTTCGGCGCCAACGCCAGCTATGTCGAAGATATTCTCAGGCAATTTCAAAACAACCCGCGCTCCGTGGACGAAGAGTGGAGCGAGTATTTCAGCGACTTGCTCAATGGCAGCAATGGCGCGAATGGCAGCGGCAGCGGTGTTGTGGCCGCCGCCGCGACGGCGACCGCCGCGCGCCAGGTGATGGCCGCGCCGCAACCGGTGGTCGCCGCGAAACCGGTGAGCGCCCCCGCGCCCGTGGCTGAAACGGACAATGCCGAACGCCTGCAAATTCGCGGCCCGGCGTTGAAGATCGTCGAGAACATGGACGCCAGTTTGAGCGTGCCCATCGCTACCTCAGTGCGCCAGATTCAAATCAAGCTGCTCGATGAAAACCGCCGCTGGGTCAATCGCCATCTCGAAGCGCAAGGCAAAGGCAAAACCTCGTATACGCACCTCATCGCCTGGGCCATGATCAAGGCGCTCGCCAAGTATCCGCAGATGAATGACGGTTACGAAACACAGGCTGGCGCTTCAATGCGCATCAAACGGCCCGACGTGAATTTGGGCGTGGCGGTGGATGTGCAGAAGAAAGACGGTTCGCGCACGTTGTTGGTGCCGAATGTCAAAAGTGCGAACCGCCTGAACTTCATCGAGTTTTTCAACGCCTATCAGGATGTCATCAAACGCGCGCGCGACGGCAAACTGGCCGTGGCCGATTTTCAAGGCACGACGATTTCGCTGACCAATCCCGGCACGCTCGGCACGTCGGCTTCCAGCCCGCGCCTGATGGCGGGGCAGGGCGCGATCATCGCCACGGGCGCGATTGAATACTCGCCTGAATACGCTGCGATGACCGACGCGGCCCTGTCGCAACTGGGCATCAGCAAGGTGGTCACGCTGACTTCGACGTATGACCATCGCATCATCCAGGGCGCAGAGTCGGGTTCGTTCTTGGCCTACGTCCACGAACTGCTGATGGGGCAGCACGGCTTTTACGACGAACTGTTTTTCGACTTGGGCATCACCTACAAACCGTTGCGCTGGTCAAAGGATTACAACCCCATCCTGTTCGGCGTTGACCGCGAACGCGAGATGGTCAAGAAACAGGCGCGCATCTTCGAGTTCATCAACGCCTACCGTGTGCGCGGCCATCTGATCGCCGACATTGATCCGCTGAACCTGATCTCGATGCACGAGCATCTCGAACTGGAAGCCGAAACTTACGGCCTTTCGATTTGGGATTTGGATCGCACGTTTTTCACCGGCGGCTTGGGCGGCAAGGATGAAGCCAGCTTCCGCGAAATCTGGGCGATGCTCGTGCGTTATTATTGCAGCACGGTCGGCGTCGAGAGTCGTCACATCACCAGCCGCGAACAAAAACAGTGGATCATCGGCGCGGTCGAACGCGACCCCGAAGCCATCGCGCCCGAAGTCAAAAAGCAATTGCTGCGCAGCCTGGTCGCCGCCGAACAGTTCGAGAAATTCCTGCACACCAAATTCCTGGGGCAAAAACGCTTCTCGCTCGAAGGCTGCGAAACGATCATCCCGATGCTCGATCAACTGATTGCGGGTGCGGCGGCGCGCGGCATTGATGAAGTCGTCTTTGGTATGGCGCATCGCGGACGGTTGACGGTACTCGCCAACATCATCGGCAATTTCAGCGAACGCCTCTTCACCATCTTTGAAGGCTCCGTCCACCCCAACTTTCCGGCGGATAGCGGCGACGTGAAATACCATCAGGGCGCGGTGGCCGAACGCGAAGTCGGCGGCCAGGCGGTCAAGCTCACGCTCGCGCCCAACCCCAGCCACCTGGAAGCCGTCAACACCGTGGTCGAAGGCATGGTGCGCGCCAAACAGGATGCGCGTATCGTGGACGGCAACAAAGACGCCGCGCGCGCCAGCGTCCTGCCCGTCTTGTTACACGGCGACGCTGCTTTCATCGGGCAAGGCGTCGTGATGGAAACGCTGAATCTGGCCGATCTGAAAGGCTATCGCACGGGCGGCACGATTCACATCATCATCAACAACCAGATCGGTTTCACGACTTCACCCGAGTCGGGCCGCTCTTCGATCTATTCGAGCGATGTGGCGAAGATGACGCAACTGCCGATCTTCCATGTCAATTGCGACGACGTAGAAGCCGCGCACCGCACCATCCAGCTCGCGTTGGAATGGCGGCAAAAATACCGCAAAGACATTGTCATTGACTTGATCGGCTTCCGCCGCCACGGCCACAACGAAGGCGACGAACCCAGCTACACGCAACCGCTGATGTACCAGCGCGTCAAAGAACACCCCGGCGTGCGCGAACTTTATGCCCGCCGGCTCATTCGCGAAGGCGTCGTCACGGCGGACGAAGTGCAGCAGATGATCGAAGAGCGTTGGCGGCGCTATGAAAATGCGCTGCTCGGCGCGAAAGAAATTGTCGCGCGCCTCAAAACCGCTGGGGGCGTTGCCGCGCTGCCCGAACCAGCGGCGGATGAGGACGGTTCCGAAGTATTGGAAACCGGCGTCACGGCGGATGTGCTGACGCACATTTCGCAAACGCTCAGCGTCGTTCCGCAGGGCTTCAACTTGAATCCTAAGATGGTCAGTCAGATGTCGCGCCGCGCCAAGATGGGCAGCGGCGAAGCGCCGATTGATTGGGGCTTTGGCGAAAGCCTGGCCTTTGGCTCACTGGCGTTGGAAGGCACAACCGTCCGGCTCTCCGGCGAAGATTGCGGGCGCGGCACCTTCAGCCAGCGCCACGCGATCCTGTATGACACGCGCACGGGCCAGCCCTGGACGCCGCTGGAATCATTAGGCAAGTTCGAAGTGTTTGACAGTTCGCTCTCCGAATTCGGCGTGCTGGGATTCGATTACGGCTTTGCCGTCGTCGCACACAATGCGCTGACAATGTGGGAAGCGCAATTCGGCGATTTCGCCAACGGCGCGCAAGTCATCATTGACCAATTCATCGCGCCCGGCGAAGACAAATGGAAACAGACCAGCCGCCTGGTCATGCTCTTGCCGCACGGTTACGAAGGGCAAGGCCCCGAACATTCCAGCGCGCGGCTCGAACGCTATTTGCAACTCTGCGCCGAAAACAACATGCAGGTTTGCTATCCGACCACGCCCGCCCAGTACTTTCATTTGCTGCGGCGGCAGGTCAAACAAAGCGCCGAACGCCCGCTGATCGTGATGACGCCCAAGAGTCTGTTGCGTTTGCCGCAAGCAGTTTCTTCGCTCGCTCAATTCACCACAGGCGGATTTTTGCCGGTCATCGGCGACACGGTTGCGCCCGCCGCGGTCGAGCGCGTGCTGGTTTGCAGCGGCAAGGTCTATTACGACCTGCACGCCGAGCGTGAAAAACGCGGCGACAATCGTGTTGCTATTCTGCGGCTCGAACAGTTCTATCCCTTCCCGCAAACACTGTTGCAACGCTGGCTCGCGCATTACGGCCAGGCCCGCCAGCTTTTCTGGGTGCAAGAAGAGCCGCGCAACATGGGCGGCTGGTGGTTCATGCGCTCGCGGCTCGAAGCGTTGACGCGCGCCGGACAGGAACTGCGTTACGTCGGTCGCACGGCCAGCGCGAGTCCGGCGACGGGTTCGTATACTCTGCATCAGTTAGAGCAGCAGGAATTTTTGCGGGAGGCGTTGAGTTTGTAATTGCCTCAAAGAGCCAAACCGATAAATGTTATGGCCGATGACAAGCTCGCTCATCCAGCGTTCGCCTCGAAGCCGCGCCAACCCCGTGTTGAAGCCCTGGGGTTAGGCGCGGCTACGCAAATGTCGTATGCCCAAATTCCTCGCCGGCAGGTAAATCTCATGGATCTCAAAGACATGTTTCGGTTCATTGCGCCCAACGTGCGTGACGCCGCGCTCAACACCGCCGCCCGGTTGAATCATCTGGGCATTCGCTATGCACTGGCCGGGGGATTGGCGGTTGGCGCGCACGGCTACATCCGCGCCACAACGGATGTGGATTTTCTGGTGGGCGAAGAGGCGTTCGAACATCAAGGCGTGCTGGTCGCTTTCAAAGCTGGCGTCCCCATTGAAGTGGCAGGCATCCGCATAGATTATCTATCGCCCACCGCGCTGGGGGCGCAATTAGAAGACGTGCTCAATCACCCGCAGCATAGTGAAGGCTTAGCTGTCGTGCCGATTGAGGCGTTGATTTATATGAAGCTCGTGGCGCGGCGACGTAAAGACCTGGTGGATGTCGTCGAACTGGTTAAAGCGGGTGCGGACGTGACGAGGGTGCGCGATTACCTCAGGCAATACGCTGTTGATCTGGTTCCCTTGTATGAAGAACTGGTCAATGAGTCGCTGGCCGGATAACGCCACACGCGGTTTGTATAAAACGGGTGAGTCTGTCGGTGCTGAAACTAAGGCTGCTGCGATACAGGCTTAGTTACCTTTCCGCGCGCTCTAACGGTTCTGATAACTCATTGCGATACACCTTAGCCACACTATAAATGCTGCGTTGTTCAGGCGCGTAATAGAGCCGCGCGAACAAATCGCCCAACAGGCCCAGCCCTAAAAACTGCACGCCGCCCAAAAACAGCACCGCCGAAAACAGCAGCAGCGGGCCGTTCTGAATAAAAATGTCTTCGTGCCAGAAGAGCTTTTTACAGAGCAGCCATGACGCCAGCAACATTGCCACCGCAATCATCGTCGCGCCAACGCTGCCAAAAAAATGCAGCGGGCGCGCGAGGTAACGCACCAACAGGCGAATCGTCAGCAGGTCGAACATCACGCGGAAGGTGCGCGACAGGCCGTAATGCGATTGGCCGTTGGCGCGCGGTTGGTCTTTGATGGGGACTTCGGCAATGAGCGCGCCTTCGATGCTGGCCAGCGCGGGGATGAAGCGGTGCATTTGGCCATACAGCGGCACGCGTTTGAGCACGTCGCGGCGATAGGCTTTGAACGTGGTGCCGAAATCGTGGATCGGCACGCCGGAGGCTTTGGCCATCAGTTGATTGGCGATGCGCGAGGGCAAGGTGCGCCGCACACCGTCCTGGCGGTTCTGCCGCCAGCCGCTGACGATGTCGTAACCTTCCTTGAGCTTTTCGATGAAGCGCGGGATGTCTTCGGGTGCATGTTGCAGGTCGCCGTCCATGGCGATGATGACTTCGCCAGCGGCGCGGTCGAACCCGGCGGCCAGCGCGGCGGTTTGGCCGAAGTTGCGGCGCAGGCGTAAGCCCGTGACGCGCGGGTCGAGGGCGCAAATGTCTTTGAGGATGACTTGCGTGCGGTCATTGCTGCCGTCGTCTACAAAAACCAGTTCGTATTCGACAGCCAACGTTTCCAGCACGCGGGTGAGGCGGCGATAGAGTTCGGGCAGATTGGCTTCTTCGTTATGAAAGGGGACGACGATGGAATAGTCCAAGCGGGCAGGCTCCTTTGGCGAAATGGCGGAGAGCTTGTCCGGTTAGCGTAGGGGCAACCTAGGTGTCTGCCCCCGTGGCATCAGACGGAATCGAAGGCGTCAAATGCGACCGGGGCAGACACACATGTCTGCCCCTACGCTATCTGGAAACTCTCCGCTGCCCGGCAATGTTCAACCGCCAAGGCGGCAAAAAGTTAGCAGGTTGGTCTGCGTCTTTCAACGCTCGACCGCGCTGAGCCGCCATTCGCCCAACGTGCCCAACGCCGTTGCGCCGCGTTCGCTGAAGCGGATGCCGGAACCCGCGACGAGGTCTTTGACGGTGCTGGTGACGAGGACTTCGCTGATGGCGGCTTGGGTGGCGACTTGAGTGGCGAGTTCGACGGCGGGGCCGCCGACGCGATCTTTCATCACGTCGCATTCGCCCGTGTGCAAGCCGACTTGCAGCTTGATGCCAAGACGCCGCGCCGAATCGCGGATGGCGCAGGCGGCGCGGATGGCGCGGGCGGGGCCGTCAAACGTGGCGATGATCTGGCCGCCGTTGAGTTCGCTGCCGATTTGGGCGGCGTGACCTTTGAACATTTCGATTTCGCGTTTGACGTGCGCCTGGTGGCGGTTGAGCAATTCGTGATAACGCGCGTCATCAAACCGTTCGGGGAGTCGTTCGATATCGGCCGCCGATCCGACCGAATGCGCAACCAGCACGGTCGCCAGCACACGATCCACTTCGGTGGCATAACGCACGCCGGTCAGGAACTCTTCGATCTCGCCGAGGATGGATTCCTGATCGCCGACGAAAGGCAGATGGTCAATGCCGGGCAGTTCGACGAATTTGGCGCCGGGGATGTGTTCGGCCAGATAGCGACCTTCTTCGACGTGCAGCAAGGCGTCGTCGGTGCGGTGCAGCACCAGCGTCGGCACTTGAATCGCGGGCAACACGGGGCGAATGTCAATCGCGGCGCTCATGCGCGTCAACGCCAGAGCAGCGCCGGGGCTGGCGCCCATGCGCAAGTAAGTCGCCCACCATTTGCTGAACTGCGGATCGTTGGCGCGGCTGGGGGCGCGGTCTTCGAGGCCGACAGGGCCGCCCCAATGCTGGCGAATCTCTTCAAAGAAATGCTCGCGGTGCTCTTCGGTCGGCCCCCAGGGGTAATCTTCGGCCCAGAGGCGGCGCGCGTAACTGCCGATCATCACCAGCGCGGTGGTCTTTTCGGGATAGGTGGCGGAAAACAAGCTGCACAGCGGGCCGCCTTCCGAAATGCCGCAGAGCACGGCTTTTTCTGATCCGGCGGCTTCCATCACGGCGCGCACGTCGTCCATGCGCTGTTCCAGCGTGGGCAATTCGTTGAGCGGGACGCGGTCGCTCAGGCCGGTGCCGCGTTTATCGAAAAGGATCACGCGCGCGAATGAAGCCAAGCGATTCAGGAATTGCGCAAAGCCTGGCTCTTTCCAGAACCATTCCAAGTGCGAGACCCAGCCCATTACAAAGACCAGATCGAGCGGGCCTTCGCCGATGACTTGATAAGCGATGTTAACGTCGCCGCTGCGTGTGTAGTGGATTTCGGGGGTGAACTGTGCTTCTTCCTGGCTGGGCTGGCTGGGAATTTCTTTGCCGGAACGCGCTTGGACGAGCGTCGTGCCGGCCAGATTGATTTCGCCCCACGAATCACCCAGCCGTGTTTGCAGCTCCAGTTCCTGCAACAGGTTTTTCAGATCAATCTGGAAGTCCTTGACGGTTTGATAGCGTTCGTCGCGGTCTTTGCGCAGCGCCTTGTTGACGATGCGTTCCAGTTCGGGCGGGGCGCTTTCCAGACTACGCGACAAACGGGGCGGCTCGTGTTCCAGAATCGAGACCATCACGTCGCTGGGCGTTTCGCCTTGAAAGGGCGGACGGCCCGACAGCATTTCGTAAAGCACGATGCCGAGACTGAAAACATCGCTACGCCCGTCTACTTCGAGGCCGCGCGCCTGTTCGGGCGACATGTAATTCACCGTGCCCATCACCGTGCCGGGGTCGGTGTGGTAAAGCGAGGCGGTTGTGAGCGCCGATTGTTTGCTGGTTTTGGCGAGGCCGAAATCGAGCACCTTAATGTAGCCATCGGTGCGCAGCATGACGTTTTCGGGTTTGATGTCGCGGTGGATGATCCCGGCGGCGTGCGCGGCGGCGAGCGCGCTGGCAACCTGGCTGGCGATGTTCAGCGCCTGGGGCAATTTCAAACTGCTGACGGGCTGGCTGCTGGACACGGGGCCGCGTGCCATCTGTTGCCGCAACGTCTGGCCGTCAATGTATTCGGTGGCGATGAAATGGCGGCCCCCCGTCTGGCCGATTTCGTGAATGGTCAGAATGTTGGGGTGGTTGAGCGCCGAAGCGGCTTTGGCCTCGTGGACGAAGCGGCGCAACCATTGCTGGTTGTTGGTGTATTCGGACGAGAGCGTCTTCAACGCCACCCGTCGCTCCAGTTGCGTGTCGTTCGCCAGATAGACTTCGCCCATGCCCCCGACCCCGATGCGCGATTGAATCTCGTAACGGCCAAAACGCGCGCCGGGTTGAATCGTGGACAGAAAAACCTGTGCGCTGGCATGCGCGGGCGGCGTGGTTTCGCGCTGGGCCAATTCGCCGTTTTTCTTTTTGGCCGGAGCGGGGGTGGACGTGGCGGCCACCAGACTGGTGCGGGTGGGTTCGAGTTTGGTTTTTTTGACCGTCGCGACGAAGCGGTAGCCGCGTTTGGGCACGGTTTCGATGAACTGCCCCCCGTCCGGTTTTTCGCCCAGCACCCGGCGCAGCATGGAAACGTGCTGGGCCAGATTGGTTTCTTCGACGTAAGTGTCGGGCCAGATCGTTTCGAGCAATTCTTCCTTGGTCATCACGTGGCGGTTGTTCTCGACCAGGACGACCAGGGTATCAAAGGCTTTGGGAGTGAGCGCCACGGGCAGTTCGCCTTTCCAGAGCAGCCGCTCGACCGGGTCTAGACGGAAGGGGGCGAATTCGTAAATGTGACGAGTTTGTTTAGCCATGACGTTCTCAGGGTTTTGCATGAACCGGGCAGGTTGAATTATTCAACCGTGCCGCCAATTCAGAGAGGCTGCCGCGAGCAAAATCGGGGCACCCATCTCTCAATGTGCGAATTAAGCCATGCGCGCGCGCGAAAAGTCTTGAGTGCGGCAACTTTCGGTTTGAGAGTCAAATTGCTGAAAGGGCAATGGATAACCCCTTTCAAAATTCTTTCAAGAATTTTTCAGCGGCTCTTTAGGACTTCCCGTCGCGCCTTCACTATCGTGGGCCACGTTGCAGTGCTTACCCAAGACAGGCCTACAAAATCTGAGGCCAAGCTGTGGCCAGCCGGGTGGTTGCCGCCTGGGTGTCTCCCGCCACGTGCCCGCACCCCACACCGCACGTGGCGGTTTCTGAAACTTGCTGGGAGACCCTGGGCTGGGTGACAGGCTGTTACGAATTTCGGCAGGGGCACATCCGTGCAGTGCCGAAGCCGGAAGGCCGAATCGTTAGGCGTCAACCGACGTGAGCGATTCAGCCTTCTTTTGCGTTGGACTGCTCGGGCGGCCGCAGCCAATCTTGCGAAACCCGCAGCCAATTGTTAGCTTGTGCCCGCTATGCCACATGTGTTTCGTGCGCTCGTTCTCGTCGCTTTACTCGCTTGCGCCGCGTTGGCGCAAACCTTTCAGGAAGCCGACCGTCTGTTTACTTATGGCGATGATACGGGCCGCGATCAACAGGCGTTGGCCGTGATCGAAAAGGCCCTGGCCAGCGACGGCAACAATTACCAATGGCTTTGGCGTGCCGCCCGGGCGCGGTATTACGTGGGCGATGAGGCCAAGGCCGACAAGCTTAAACATTTCGAGAGTGGCATCGCCTATGCCCAACGCGCTATCGCCCAATCGCCCAACGCCGTCGAAGGGCATTTCTGGCTGGGCGCCAGTTATGGCGGTTACAGCGAGGTCAAAGGCGCGTTCAGCGCGCTGGCGACCGTCAAAAAGATTCGCGCCGAGATGGAAACGGTGTTGCGGTTGAATGCCGGGTACGAAGACGCGCGTGCCTATCTGGCGCTGGGCGAACTCGACCGCCAGTTGCCGCGGTTGTTGGGCGGGAATGTGGAGCGTGCCATCACACGTTTGGAAGCCGGCCTGAAAATCGCGCCACGCAATTTGGAAATGAAATACGCGCTGGCCCAGGCCTATCAGGAAAATGGGCGCAAAGAAGACGCGCGCCGCCAGCTCAATGAATTGACGCAAGCCAGCGCGCGCAATCAGGCCGAACGCAACATACAGGGCAAAGCGCGCGCGTTGCTCACCAAGCTTTAACGCTATCGTCCGTTCGCTGAGGCTTATGCTAACAGGCACGTTGTCCAGGCTGCTTTCCAGCTTTCGCGCGCAATTGGTCGCGTTCATTACGGCCATGCTGTTGTTGACGGCGCTGGTCATCTTTTTCATCAATCAACAATTGGAACGGCGCACGACGCGGCAAGTGGACGAGTATTTTCAATCCATCATTCTGGCGATGGATCTCAGCTATCGTTCGCTGGCCGAGGGCAAGTATCTTTACGAACTGGTCAACACCCGTCAGCCAAACAGCTTGCCGATAGATTCCGAAAGCGTCATCAAGCACATTTTGATTTTGGACGCGAGCACCAAAGAGATTAGCGACAGCACGGATAAAAAAGACATCGGCACCAAATCAGAATATACCGGCATTCCGACGTTCGCGCCCGGCGATGTCAAACTCGATGCCGACTCGCTCAGCGCGAATGAAAGCCGTTCGGTCAAATTCTCCATCGAAACCGACAAAGGCAAAATCCGCGACATCCTGATCGTCATCTCGCTCAAACGGCTGAAGCGCGTCAAGGATGCCGCTGACCGCGACCGCAGCATTGCTTTGACGGTGCTGGGGCTGTTGCTGATTGTTGCTCTGGCGTTGTTCAGCCAGCGCTTCACCCGCCCGGTCACCGAACTGGCGCGCGCGGCCCAACGTGTCACTGCGGGCAAATTGGATTTCGATGTGACCGTCTCTGGCCCGCAAGAAATCAGCACGCTCTCGTCCACCTTCAACGAAATGCTCACCGGCTTGCGCCGCAACCGCGACCTCGAAGAGCAATTACAACGCGCCGAACGCTCCGCCGTCGTGGGCCGTTTGGCCTCCGGCATCGCGCACGAGATTCGCAATCCGCTCAATTTCATGAATCTCTCGATTGATCACCTGCAAGCCGCCTGCGCGCCCACGGATGAGCGCCGCCGCGCCGAATTTCTGCACATCACCACCACGATCAAAGAGGAGATTCAACGCCTGAACCGCCTGGTCAGCGACTTCCTCAGCTATGGCCGCCCGGCGCGTTTGAAACCGCGCGAACTCGACGCCCAAGTACTGATCGAAGAAGTCGGCGCGCTGGTCAGAGCCACTGCCGAACAACAGGGCGTGCAAGTACGCATCGCCAGCGACAACGGCCCCAATAACGTTGACACCAAATTCCAGGCGGACTACGAACAGATCAAGACCTGCTTTTCCAACCTGATGATCAACGCCGTCCAAGCCATGCCCGGTGGCGGCGCGCTCAACGTCACGCTGCATCCCGACAATTCGCATTTGCAGATCGAATTCGCTGACAACGGCCCCGGCATCGCAGCGGAAAACCTGAAACAGATTTTCGAGCCGTACTATTCGACCAAAGAGACGGGTATCGGCCTGGGCTTGCCGCTGACCAAAAAGATTATCGAAGAGCACGGCGGTCAGATCACTGTCACCAGCGAACTTGGCACAGGGACGACGTTCAACGTTACACTCCCACGCGAAGCCGCGTGTTAAACTGCGCGCGAAAGGAGCACGTTATGAGTTTGGCAACCAAAACAACGATTCAACCTAACTACCAACCCGCGCCACCCATTTCGATCAACCCGGAACGCCTGAGCGGCCAAGCGGTCATCGGCCTGAGTCGTGTGCCTGTGGCGGCTTTGCTCGATCACTTGGATGTCGCCACTTTTTTGCGGGATTTTCCCTCCGTGTCACAAACGCAAGTGGAAAGCGCCATTGAATATCTGAAAGAGCTGGCGGAAGACGGCAAGCTGGGTGAGCGCGTTGATGACTAATGAAAATCTTGCTTGATGAAAATGTGCCGGAAGGTGTCCTGCCCGCATTTGACCGTTATGAAACGCGGCACGTTAACCAATTGGGTTGGCAAGGGAAAAAGAACGGCGCGTTGCTACAAGCTGCCAGTGAGCACGGGTTCACAGTATTGGTGACGACTGATGTGAACCTTTATCAGCAGCGCAAAGCCGAAGGGCACTCCTTGAGCGTCATTGTGTTGCGCGTTTTCCAGAACTCGCTGGCCGGCGTACTGCCACTCGTGAATGACGCGCAAGACACTACAGCCAGGATTACGCCAGGCGAAGTCGAATACCTCTACATCGCCAAAACTTTGCAGGAAAGCGATAGGCGCCGAAAACGCGGGCAATTCGCGCCGCCCTGAAATGGTAAACTGTGAATGGCAAGCTTGAAGCAACGAAAACCCGCGTCCCAGCGTGTTCAAGCCATCCTATTCCATATCGTGCACCCAGCAATTGCAGAAACCGCGGCACTTCGCCTATCTTGTACCCTGCATTTGACATCCTCCGATGTACCGTAATCTCCACTTTCAAATCTCGAATTTATAAGGGCGAACGCAATGGCGAAACGAATCCTGGTCGTGGACGACGAAAAGAACCAACGCGACATCCTGCAACTGATCCTCTCAGGCGAGCGCGACGCCGAGGGCCAGCCGCTTTACGACATCAAAACCGCCGCTTCCGGCCAGGAAGCGTTGCGCACCTTCAAACACGAAAACTTCGATCTGGTGCTGACCGACCTGAAGATGTCCGGCATGGACGGCATCGAATTGCTCAATGAGATTTCCCAACTCGACAGCTCGCTCCCCGTCATTCTGATGACCGCGCACGGCTCCATCGAAACGGTCAAAGAAGCTTTGCGTGGAGGCGCGTTCGACTATCTTTCCAAACCGCTCGACCGCGCCAAATTGCTCGAAGTCGTCGCCAAAGCCGTCGCTCAAATGCGTGCCGTGGACGAAGAGATCATCGGCGTTTCGGAAGTGATGGAGCGCGTCAAAAAGATGATTGTCAAAGTTGCGCCCTCGCCTTCGACTGTCTTGATTCGCGGCGAATCGGGCACTGGCAAAGAGCGCATCGCCCGCGCCATACACAAAGCCAGCCCGCGCGCGGGTGAACGCTTCCAGGCCGTCAACTGCGCCGCCATCAACGAAAACCTGCTCGAATCGGAATTGTTCGGCCACGAAAAAGGCTCGTTCACCGGCGCGCACGTCGAGAAAAAAGGCCTCTTTGAGATCGCCGACAAAGGCACGCTCTTTCTGGATGAAATCGGCGAGATCAACGTCAGCATGCAGGCCAAACTGCTGCGCGTCTTGCAGGAAAAAGAAGTCACCCACGTCGGCGGCTCACGCGCGATCAAAGTGGACGTGCGCGTCCTCGCCGCCACCAACCGCGACCTCGAAGCGATGGTCAAAGACGGCCGCTTCCGTGAAGACCTCTATTACCGCCTCAACGTCATCCCGATCACCGTGCCGCCCCTGCGCCAGCGCCGCGACGACACCAAAGTGCTGACCGCTCACTTCCTGCGCAAGCATTCCGCCAACGCCGCGCGTCCCATGAAACTGTCGGATGACGCGCGCCGCCTGATCCTCGATTACGCCTGGCCCGGCAACGTGCGCCAACTCGAATCGGCCATCGAACGCGCCTTGTTATTGGCCGAAGGCGATGAAATCACCGTCGAAGACCTGCCCGTCGAAATCCGCGCCACCGTGCAAGCCGAAACCACGGGCGGTTTCAAACTGCCCGCCGAAGGTATTTCGTTTGAAGAGTTGGAACGTTCGCTGTTGATTCAGGCAATGGAACAGACCGGCTGGAACATCACGCGCGCGGCCAAGCTGCTGGGCTTGTCGTTTCGGACGATGCAATATCGGCTGGATAAATTCGAGATCAAGCGGCCCAATCGGGTGAAGGGTGGCGGGGAAGAGAGTGAAGAGGACGGCCAGTAAACCTGCTTGGGACAGTACCGCGCGCGGTCAGCAAGCGGTGACTCACACAACAAACCCAGTGGGCACAAGTTGATGGTTCCGCTTGCTGACGCGCGCGGTACTGCCCGCTCACACTCCCTCGGCACGCTCACCCAATGAAATCACCTGATCGGTATACCCCTCAAACGTATCGTCATGGCTGATGACGAAAAGCTGCTGAAAATCTTTGATGCGGCCGATTTGCTGCGCCAGGTTGCGGCGCCGCTCCTCATCCATATTCGTGGTCGGCTCGTCGAAGAACGCTATGTTCAGGTCGGACAATTCTTTCAACAACGCCAAGCGCACGGCCAGCGCCGCCGCCATCTGTTCGCCGCCGGACAGGTTGGCGAAGGGGCGTTCGCGGCCTTCTTCTTCCAGCGTGATTTCGTAATCTTTGGCCCAGCGCAGCGTGGCGTCGTGCCGCCCGGTGATTTCGCGGAAAAGTTGATTGGCTTCGAGCGAGATTGAAAACAGGTACGATTCGGTGATGAAGGGCGCGGCCTTTTGCAGAATGTCGCGGATGAAATCGGTCGTTTCGCGCAAGCGCTGCGCCCGCTCCTTTTCGGCCAGTTGGGCACGCATGCGCTCGCGCACTTCTTCGAGTTGGGCCAGCCGTTGTTGCAATTGGCTGAAGCTGGCGCGCACGTGTTCCAGTTGCGCGGCCAGATGTGTAGCGCGTTCGCGCCAGTGCTCGAATTGGCGGAGCGCGGTGCGATGCGCGTCGGCCTGATACTGCGCTTCCAACTGCGTCAATTCTGTTTGTGTGGCGGCCAGCGTCGTTTCAGCCGTAACGATCTCTGCCGCAATGGCCGCGACTTCTGTTTCGTGCGTCGGCAGCGTTTCGGCAATTTTCAAGTTCGACAAATAAGCGTGGTAATCGCGTTCGTTGCTGGCGCGGGCGACGTTCACTTCGGCCAGTTGCACATCCAGCGCGGCGAACTGTTGCAACTCTTCGTTGAGGTGCTGCTGTCCGGCACGAATCTCCGCCACTTTCTGTTCAGCCAGCGCGATACCTTGTTGCCATTCGGCCTCGCGTTCGATCACGCGTTGCAATGCGCCCGCCCGCCCGCGCGGATCGCTCAGCGCTTGCAAACTGCTTTCGGCGGCGGCGAGTTGCGCCTCGATGTTGCCGAGCGCGGTCAGCCGTTGTTGCAAGGTGTCGGCTTCGACTTTGCGCGTCTTGCCGTAGGCGCTCAGTTCGGCCAACTCGCCGCGCATCCCTTCGGCTTGATTGAAAACGCGCTCGGCTTCGCGCGCGGCGCGCAACACTTGTTCAAGCGCGGCGCGCTCAGCTTTGCGTTGTTGCAACTCGGCCTCGCTGATGGTTCCGGCTTGCGCCAATTCGCTTTCCAGCTTGGCGACCTGTTCCTGTTGCGCGGCCAGTTCGCGGGTGAAGCGTTCGGCGGCTTCGCGCAAGCGCGGCAATTGCGCTGTTTCGGCAGCGGCGGCGCGCGCCTGTTTCACTGCGGCGGCCAGTGTTTTCAAACTGCTTTGCAGCGGTTTGATTTGCTCGCGCCGCTCAGTCAGGCCGGTGCGAAAGCGCGCTTCGATGGATTCGCCGGGTTTGAGGTTCAAGCACTTTTCGGTCAGCAGCGGGCAGATACCGCCGCTGGCAAGGCTGGCGATCATCTCTTCATCGCGGCTGACTTCGGCGCGTAATTGCGCCAGTTGTTCGGTCTCTGTTTGCTGCTGCGTTTCGCTTTCGGTCAAGCGCGCCGCTTGGGCCAACAGCGGTTCCAGGTGCGCCAATTCGCGGCCATTCTGTTCTAACTCGCTTTGCAGGCGCGTTTGTTCCTGCCGGGCTTTGTCCAAATAACTGCGTTGCATTTGGCTGCTCTTGAGTGTCAGTTCCAGCCGCGCCAATTCAGCATCGAGTTGCGCGCGTTTTTCGTCGAGCGTGGCGACTTGCTCAGCCTGTGCGCGCAAGCCTTCGGCTTTTTCGATCTCGCGCGAGAGCAGCGAATAGCGCAGCCGCATCTGCTCTAAATCTTTGTCGAGTGCGCGGCGCGCGTGTTCCAGACCCTGCAATTCACCACGGCTTTCGCGTAGGCCCGCCAGCGTGGTTTCAAATTGCGTTTGTTCGGCCACCTTGTCCGCCAGCGCAGCCAATTCAACCCGCGCGTCAGCAATTTCTTGCAAGCGTTCGCGCTGGCGTTCGGCTTGGGCCTGCACTTCAAACTGTTCGCGTTCGGTGGCGGCCAGCTTGTTGCGCAACTCATCACGGCTGAGCCGGTGGCGTTCCAATTCGCTGAGCTTGGCAGTTGCTGCTTGGTAGTTATCGTGTCCGGCTTGCGCGGCGGTGACGATTTGGGCGGCGGCGCGCGCTTGTTCCAGCGCTTCGCGCGCAGTAGCGAGCGAACCGCGCCGCACGTCCAGCTTGATGCGCAAACTTTCGAGCGCGGCGCGGCGCGTTTCGAGCTGCTGTTTTAGCGCGTCGAGTTGCGCGACCGTTTGCGCGGCGACATCGCGTGCGGTTTGTGCGGCGGCGTAATCCGTTTCGTGTTGCTGCAACTGCGCGGCGGTCTGGTCGTGTTGCCGTTTGGTTTCGTCGTAAGCCTTCAACTCGCCTTCGGCAGCGGCCATTTTGCGGTCGGCCTCGTTGATGCGGCCTTCGATGTGTTTGAGCGTGTCGCGCAACTGGTCGGAGGCCTGTTTGTATTCTTCGACTTTGAGGATTTGATCGAAGATGATTTTGCGTTTGGCGGCGGTGAGTGTGAAATCGTAAGTGAAGGTGCCTTGCGGAACGCCGATGGTCGTTTTGAAAAGCGCCGAAAGATCGGTGGCTTCATCCACGCCGAGGTGTTCGCGCAACCATTTGACGACTTGATTTTTTTGTTCGATGAGCCGCGTTTTGGTGTCGGGATCGTAAACGTGATAGCCGCCGCCCGTGTCGCGCGTGACGGTGTATTCGCGCCCATCTTTGTCAGAAATGAAGCTGACGACGACTTGGCCTTTTTTCGCGCCGCGTTTGACGAAATCGTCTTTGTTGTAATCGAGATGATCGAAGAGCGCCCAGGCGATGGCCTCCAGGATCGTGGTTTTGCCCGCGCCGTTGGGGCCGCAAATCGCGATGACTCCGGGCTGAAAGGAGAAATCGGCTTCGGCGTGATTCTTGATGTTTTTGAGTTCGACGCGTGTGATTTGCAAGGCGGGTAAGCGGTAGCGGTAGTCGGCAGTCGGTAGTCTGGGCGTGGGCTGGCCGACTACGGGCTACCGGCTACGGCCTACTTATGAGTGAGCGGCTTCAGCGTGCTGATCCGTATGGCCGAGTAAATGGCGGCCTTCGGCGCTGCGCGGGTCAATGGTGCGCACGTGCTTGCGTCCGCGCATTTCCCAAATCGCCGTGATCTTGCCGCTCTTTTCGACTGCGTGATATGAGATTTCGTCCTGATGCGCCTCTGCTGCTGGCACCGTTTCCGTCGTGTGTTCGCTCATGAATTCTAGTAACTCCTGAATTGATTTGATTGATGTGACAGGTGTCGAAGGAAACCGGATTCTGCCATACGCTGCGGCGGGGTGTCCAGTTACCAGTCCCGACGCAGTTTTGCGGCCATGCCAACAGGCCAATGAATGACGGTGGGCGGGTCAGACGCGCACCAAAGCCGTGAGCAGGCGAAAGCGTTTCGCACTCATGCCGCGCACGATGATCAGGTCTTGCGGGCGTTTGAACAGGCCGTGTTTGCGGCGGTATTCCAGAATACGGGCTGCCAGACCGGGGCCAATGCCGGGCAATGTTTCAAGTTGGGCGGCGGTAGCTGTGTTGAGATCGAGCGGCGTGTTGGGCGTTTGCGCTTGTGCGAAAGAAGAGAGCAGTAGCAAAAGCACAATCCAGCTGAGATTTGAAATTGGAGATTTGAGAGCGGGAAGACAATCAGCGTAGGCCATAGATTTTCAACCGGAATTCGTTGTTGTTGATCGTCGGCCCTTCAGGCGTGCGGCGCGCAAAGTCTGTGCTTTGCGCAAAGAGCAGCGGCAAGCCGCCGGGCGCGAGTGCCGTGCCATAATGCTGGTTGGTGAAGACGGCTTTGAGACGGGCGTTGGGCGCTTGCGCAATACCGTAGCGCAGCGCGATTAACGGCAGTTCAAGCGGATTGGCCGGGTTGCTGAATTCCAGACTGTCGTCATAAATCGTGATGCGCGCTTGGCGGTCGTGTAACTGCCAGGCACGATGGATCAGCATGTTGGCGAGCGCTTCGTGAATAGACGCGCGATGATAATTGGCGCGGCCGGTGAGAAAGCCATCATGGGATTCCAGCGCTTTGCGCGAAGGTTTGGTGTCCCACAGATCAACATAGCGTTTCAGGAAATGCAGCGCGCCGTCGTAAAGCCGCAATAGATTGCCTTGCAATTGCACGCGTTCGACGAGGGGCGCATTGGCAGCGTGGCCGCTGACGCGCATGAGTTGCAGGCTGGCTTGCGGCAGCAATTTGGCAACGCGTTCGTTCTGGCCAAAGAGCAACAACCCGCCCACAGTCGGCAATAACACCTCGCCGAATTTGATTACCAAGCCCATCTCACGCAACACCGCATCGGTCGGAAAGCCTTTGGTGGACTCACCCCAGTAACCGGGATTGACGCCGCGCACATAGCTCCAAAACAGCGATTCATCAATGTCTTTTTCAAGTTCGGCCTGAAAGACCAGCGCATATTCAAAACGTGACGGATGAGTTTCGCCATAAACGCGGGCAAGTTCTTCGCGGGTTGTTTCGCGTTTGATGGCGCCTTCGCGCAGATAGAATTTGTCGTCGAGCGTGCGATGCGGGCGATTGTGGGCGTCTACTTCCAGCACGACGACGCGCCGACCGCTGTCAAAGGCGACTTTATTGATGTACGGAAAGACGGGCGGTCGGATTTGGGTGGCGCAAATCTCACGCAGTTTTTCTTCGACGTCTTCGACATCGTCAACGCCCTCGATGCGCAGTTGGTCATTGACACCGAAGATGATTGCTCCGCCTTCGGTATTAGCCAGCGCAATGATCTCTGCCGTGATCTTTTCGGCGTTGCTGAAGCGGACTTTTAATTCGAGGTAGGTGTCTTCGCCGCCACGAATCAGGCGCACTAACTCCAGGCGCGAGGTCGCTTGCAGAGGCACATCGAATTGATAGGCGTGATAAGAGCGTTCAGAACCAGGGGCGTGGCGATGAGCATTATTGAAGCGTTTGCGGCCCATGGCGGATGGTAAAACAACGCGGGCGGCGTTGCGGGAAACGAGGCGTTAAAACAGTTTGAGCGGAGTACGCATCGCCAATGGATTGTGACGAACGATGGGTCTCCGCTCAGTAAATTCGCGTTACCAGTTGCGTGACTGGAAAAACTACTTGGGCAATTCAGGTTTCTTTTCGTCAGGATCTTCGTGCATGCCCTGCTTGAAGTTGCGGATGCCTTCACCCATGCCTTTCATCAAGCCGGGCAGGCGGCTGCCGCCGAAGAGGATCAGAACGATCACCAGCAGGACAATCATTTCCGTTGGACCTAAGCCAAACATAAGCGTCTCCTTGAATAAAACATACGTGACAAGCTTGCCAGTCGAAAGCGCAGGCATTCTAGCTTTATCTTTCGCGGCTCCGCAAGAGCGTCAATTCGCAAAATCTTGCTGTGCACTAGCGGGGATGCTATAGTCCAAGTGTTCTAATGATGCTTGATTTACAAGCCTATCTGCGCTGGTGCCCCGGTTTCTGAGCCGGTTTTCGGTCGTGTGGCCGGGAAGTTTAGCGAGCACCTTTATCAAGATCATTTTTCGAGGTCATTTAGGAGGAAATACGATGGCAGACGAAAACAATGGCAGTGACAAGCTGGTCTATTTTTTGATTGGCGCGGGGATCGGCGCCGTGACAGCGTTGTTGTTTGCGCCCAAACCGGGGAGCGAGTTACGCGCCGATTTGGCCGACGCGACCAAACGCAGCTTGGATCAGGCGCGTGATACCACCCGCGAATTGAACGAGCGCGCCACCGAGCTATATCAAACGGGCGTTGAACGCGCGAGCGACATCGCCGCCCGCAGTCGCGAAGCCGTCACCGATTTGAATGCGCGTAGCCGGGACACGGTCAATGAATTGACCGAACGCGGCAAAGAACTGGTCAATCGCCAGAAATCGCAAATTCAGGCCGCCTTGGAAGCCGGCAAACAAGGCTACTTGGAAGCGAAGCAGTCTGATCAATCGAAGGCGGCTTTTGAGGATAACGCTTAGTTGAAAAAGCGGTCGGTGGTCGTGGTCAATGGTCAATTACTAAAGCTGACCACTGACCACCGGCCATTGACCACTGAGGTATTCGCAGTGGATAACACGCTGACCATCGTCACCGCCATCGGTGTTGCGGTTTTGTTGCTTGTGCAAGTGGGTGTTTTTGTCGGCTTGTATTTCCTGGCGCGCCGCGTCGTGGCGGTTGTCGAACAGGCTTCCAAGTTGCAAACGCGGGCCGAGTATTTGATGAACAACACCGAGCCGCTCCTGAAGATGGCGCAGGGAATGATGGGCGAATTGAAACAGGCTACCGGCTATTTGACCCAGGGCGTGCAACACATTACTGCAATCACCGAGATGGCCAAAGACGAAGCTGCCGAAGTGCGCCATCTGCTGGGTGATTCCACCGCCTTGGCCAAACGCGAAGTCGAACGCGCCCGCTTGCAAGTGGACAAAGTGCAAACCACCATCTCCACGGCGACGGATCAATTTGAACGCGCGACCGAACTGGTGCAGCACAGCGTGCTCGAACCGGTGCGCGAGTTTTCTTATGTAATGGCCGGCGTGCAGCGCGCGTTGGAAGTGTTAATGGCAGGCCGCCGCTTGCCGGTTGACCGCGTGTATCAGGACGAAGAAATGTTCATTTAGCGCGCCGCATTGCGGCATTGGGCGGCCTTTGGTTTTTGTAACTGGAAGTCAGTCGCTAAACTCAAACCCTTGGCCGGAAGATCAATTCCACGCAATCCTATTTTGCCGCCCATTCCACCTTCGTCAGCGAAAAGCTGAGTTTACGTTCGTCGGTGGATTGTTTGTCCACAAGTTTGGGCACAAAGAATTTGTCGCTTTCCAGCGTCAGTTGCGAATACGCGCCGTTGGTTTGTTTGGCGGCAGGAATGTCGAACTCTTTTTCCAGTTGCGGCTTCTCTTTGGTGGCCGTGAATTGATCGAGCGTTTCGCCGTTGAATTTGATCGTGAGCTTGACGGGGCCGCTGATCACATCGGTTGGGACTTTGCCGGCAATTTTGAGCCGCATCGCGGTGCGCTGATTTTTCAATTCGATGCTGCCGCTTTCCGCCATCCAGCGCCACGTCCCGCTTTCCGGCGTGCCTTCCATCGGCGAGAATCCCGTGCCATAACTGATGTCGGGCTTGGGCGTGGGCGCTGCCGGGGAGCTGGGCGTTGCGGGATTGTTTTCGGCGGGTTTGGGTGTGCTATCGCTGCAAGCGGCGAGACAAAACAGCGAGAAACAGCTTAGGGTTGCTATCATTGTTTTCAGCATAAGGCTACAATTCTCCATTAAGTTGGGGTGGTTGATCGCTGGCCTGATTAGGCGCAGTCGAAACAGACTCTCCACTCATCATTGCGCGTTGTGATAATGCATGCTTGAACAGCTTTTAGCGACGCGCCTTTGCCCTGTCAAGCTGCCGCACCATCACGAATGTTTTTGCAACGCCTCGAATCCTTCCACTTTCGCAACCTCACCGGCGCCATCGAATTCGCCCCCGGTCTCAATGTGATTTACGGCCAGAACGCCCAAGGCAAAAGCTCCTGGCTCGAAGCCGTCTACCTGTTGGCCACGACCAAATCGTTTCGCACGAAGTATCCCAAAGAGGCTATTCAACACGGCCTGACCGAGGCCATCTTGCGTGGCACGGTCGCGCGCGGCAATCTCACCAAAGACCTGCAACTGCTCATTACCGACTCAGTCAAACAATCCTTCATCAACTGCAAGCGCGAGCCGGTGACGCGCTATTTGGGCAATCTGGATGCGATTGCTTTCACCGCCGATGAAGTGGAGATCGTGCGCGGCGCGCCCGAAGCGCGGCGGCGCTTTCTGGATCGCGGGTTGGTGGGGACGCTGCCATCATATCTGGGCACGCTTAGCGAATATGGCCGTGTGCTGAAACAGAAAAATGCGCTGTTACGCGAAGCAGCACAGGCTGATGACCCGACACGCTATTTCGACATGCTGCAACCGTGGAATGATCAGTTGGTCGAATTGGGTACCGAGATTCACGGGCTGCGGCTGGGTTACGTTGAGAAATTGCAGGCGCAGTTAAAACCGGAATTATTTCAGCATGAACAGATCACGATCCGCTATCGCTCATCGCTGGAAGGCAAGGGCGACCTGGGTGCGTATGCCGCTTTGTTCCGCGAACGGCTGCAATTGCGCCTGAAAAATGAGATCGTGATTGGCTATGCGCTGGTGGGGCCGCACCGCGATGATTTGGAGGTACTGTTTGACGGCTATGAGATTGCAAAATATGGCAGTTCGGGGCAACAACGTAGCGCCCTGCTCATTCTTGATCTAGCGCAGATGAGCGTGTACCATACAGTGTTTGAAGAATATCCGCTTTTTCTAGTGGATGACATAGACGCGGAATTGGATCGGGAACGGATCGGGATTTTGCTGGATTACCTGGATGGCAAAGCCCAAACGCTGGTCTCGACCTCGAAGCATTCGATTGCCGAACGTTACCGCGCCCGCGCCCAGACGCATTGGGTAGTCGCCGGGCAAGTGATTGAAGATAAAGAATTAAATCGGGATTTGGGCCAGACCGAAAGGGAACCGGCGCTTGCAGACCCTGCGCCGCTCCTACAAGCGCCTTCCACGCAAGCGCCAGATGCCCAGTTGGTCGGCACGCCTGCCCTCTCAAAAACGGATTCGCCAGATACTGAGACGCTGGATTGGTTGCGACAAGAGGAAACGGCGGTGAACGTTGCGCCACCAAATGATAATGATGCTGAAGACAGACATCGCGCACCGTTCTAATCGCCCTCGGCATGGCCGGACGTATGACGTCCGGCTTACTTAAAACTTGTCCTAACCCTTCGACAATTGAAAGATATGAAAGCAAAAGAGAAAAAAGCAGAAATGACTGAGCAAGAGAAGCAACAACACGGCGAGGACGGCTACGGTGCCGATTCGATTACGGTGCTCGAAGGCCGCGAGGCCGTGCGCAAACGCCCGGCGATGTACATCGGCTCAAACGGCGATCTCGGTTTGCATCACCTGGTTTACGAGATCGTGGACAATTCGGTGGATGAGGCGCTGGCCGGTTATTGCGACACGATCAACGTGACCATCCATCTCGACAACTCGATCACCGTCGAAGACAACGGACGCGGCATCCCCGTGGACATGCACCAGACCGAAAAGAAACCTGCCGCCGAAGTCGTCATGACCGTCTTGCACGCGGGCGGCAAATTCGACAGCAATGCCTACAAGGTCTCCGGCGGATTGCACGGCGTCGGCGCGTCTTGCGTGAATTTCCTGTCCGAATGGCTGCGGATGGAAATTCGCCGGCAAGGCGCGGTGTACGAGATGGAGTTCAGGCAAGGTATCAAATCAGAAGATTTGGTCAAAACCGGCAAGACCACCAAGACCGGCACCAAGATATCCTTCAAACCCGACCCCGAAATTTTCACCACGACCGAGTACAGTTTCGACCGGTTGTCGGAGCGGCTGCGCGAAAAGGCCTTTTTGAACAAAGGCATCCGCATCACGATCACCGACGAACGCACCGAGGAAGAGAAGAAGCACGAGTTCCTTTACGAAGGTGGCATCGCCGAATTCGTCGCGCACCTGAACAAGAACAAGAGCGTGCTGCACGCCAAGCCGCTCTATTTCGAGCGCACGCCCAGCGGCGAAAACGGCGACGACCTGACCGTCGAAGTGGCGATTCAATACAACGACGCCTACGACGAAAAGGTCTTCGCGTTTGCCAACAACATCAACACGGTGGACGGCGGCACGCATCTGTCCGGCTTCCGCTCGGCCTTGTCAAAAGCGATCAGCCGCTACGCCACGACCGCGAACATCCTGAAAGACTTCAAGGGCAGCCTGACCGGCGATGACGTGCGCGAAGGCCTGGTCGCGGTCATCTCCGTCAAAATCCCGCAACCACAGTTTGAGGGGCAGACCAAAGGCAAGCTCAATTCGGATGTCAAAGGCCCGGTGGATTCGTTCATCTACGAAAAGCTGAGCCAGTATTTTGAAGAGCATCCGGCGGTCGCCAAAGCCATCGTCGGCAAAGCGGTCGAAGCCGCCCGTGGACGCGAAGCCGCTCGCAAGGCCCGCGAGATTGTGCGCAAGGGCGCGCTCAGCGGCAGCGGCTTGCCCGGCAAATTGGCCGATTGCGCGGAGAAGGACCCGGCGCAGTGCGAGATTTATATTGTCGAGGGTGATTCGGCAGGCGGTTCGGCCAAACAGGGACGTGACCGCAAGACGCAAGCGATCCTGCCGCTCAAAGGCAAAATCCTGAATGTCGAACGGGCGCGTTTCGACAAGATGCTGGGCCACGGTGAAATCAAAGCACTCATCACCGCGCTCGGCACCGGCATCGGCAAGGATGATTTCAACGTGAATAACCTGCGTTACCACAAGATCATTCTGATGACGGACGCCGACGTGGACGGTTCGCACATCCGCACGCTGCTGTTGACCTTCTTCTACCGCCAGATGCCGCAGTTGCTGGAACACAAGGTTGAGACGGTGGACGAGAACGGCGAGAAGCAGACCGAGACGCGTGGTTACATTTACATCGCGCAGCCGCCGCTCTACAAAATCAAAAAGGGCAAGACCGAGCGTTATATCAAAGACGACCGCGAGATGAACCGCTACCTGATGCGCAAGGCGACCGAAGACGTGCGCGTCACGATCAAACAAACCGGCGAGACCATCGAAGGCCGCGACCTGACGACACTGCTCGAGAAGATGGTCGAGTTCAGTGGTTACTATCACAAACTATCTCGCCGGTTGCATGACCGCCGCATCGTGGAGGCACTGCTTGAGACGATGAGCGGCAAGGATGGCCTGATGCAAGAGCGGCGCAAACTGCACGATGTCTTCGCCTCGGAAGAACTGCTGGGCCGGGTCGAGGCCGCGATTGCCGCCGCCGGGTTTGATACTGAATTGACTTCGGATGAAGAGCACGGGCTGTCGAGTATCGAGATCAGATACGAGAACTCCACCACGACCGCCCAGATCAACTGGGATTTGGCGACGCTGGTCGAATTCCAGCGCTCAGTTGAGTTGTACAAACAACTCGCGCAACTACATCAACCGCCCTTCATCATCAAAGAGGGCGCGACTGAAACCGAAGTCGAGTCGCGCGACGACTTGCTCAATCATGTGCTCGCGGCGGCCAAGAAAGACCTGCACATTCAACGGTACAAAGGGCTGGGCGAAATGAACCCTGAACAGCTTTGGGAAACGACGATGGACCCGGAAAAGCGCACGCTCTTGCAGGTGCGGATTGATGACGCGGTCGAGACCGATCAAATCTTCACCGTCCTGATGGGCGATCAGGTCGAACCGCGCCGCCGCTTTATCGAAGACAATGCACTGGACGTGAAGAACCTCGACGTCTAGGTCGTGATACGACGCAGCCGATGGCAAACCAAGCCAATCGGCTGCGACGCGTGGCATTTAGTGAACCCAACCCAGCGTTTTAACTGCTTGGCTTTCCCTGAATAAACCAACGGCGCAATACATCCAACACTTGCTTCCGCAGCTTTTGCGTACCTGCGCGCACTTCAGCCAATTCCTCCAAGCGGGTTTGCCCCTTCTCCAATCTGGCTTTCAATTCAGTCAACAACCGCTGGCAATCTTTTTCCGACGCGGGGACGACTATCTCACCACGTAAACCCACCTGAGCGATGGCAAAAAGCAATTCGGCTTCGGCGCGGGTGTCGCATACCAGATGCGCTTTGCCTTTCTTGCCGAAGTAAAGCGTCGTGGCTTCAAAGAAGTTGGCAGCGTCTGGCAGTTGAGCGTCGCCTTCTGGTAATTCGCGCGCTTTGGCGGAGCGGCTTTGCGCCACCAGCCATTCGTGCAGCGGCTGTTGCCAGTGGGCTTCGAGTTCTGTCCAGGCGTCTTGCGCCAGTTGATTGGCGGAGACTGCCGTGCGGTTGCTCTGGCGGCGTTGCTCCATCTTTTGCACTTCGACAATGCGAATGGCGCGGAAGTGCAGCGCGACTTCACGGTAAAGCCGGTCAATCAAGGCGGCGCGCTCCTGCGCGTCGGTGACGCCCAGCAATTCAAAGACAGCATCGTCTAACGCGCGGCGGTCGGCTTGCTGCAATTCGCGCGGCAAGCCCAGCGGCAGCTTGGCGGCTTCGCGCACCTCTTCGGCAGTGTGGCATTGCAGAAAGGCTTCTTCGACCAGATGCGTAACTTCGCGTTGCTACAGGGCGGCGAATGCGGTTTCGAGCCGTTGCAGTAGGGCTTCAGTGATGTGGCGTGGGTCGGGGATTTCGATCAGCACGGTATCCACGACTTCGGTCTTGAGATTGCCTTCTGTACCTGCGTAACGCCCAAAGAAACATTTGATCAAAGCGATCAATGTTGAATTGAGCAGTGGCATCAAGGCGCGCGTTGCCAGCGACGAACCAAGCAATGAATGCAAATCGTAGAGATTGCAGTTGCAATTCAGGCTGTAAGTATTTGCTGGAATGATGTGCCGATACTGTTGCGACTTCGGCCAGAAACCAATACCAGTCTCAATTCCGGTTAAGTCGTACCAACGCGGACGGCCAGCGCATGTCGCGCGCTGCGGCACAGGCACGCTTTTGGATTTCTTGGAAGCAAAGGTTTCCTTGCTGCCCCAGATAATGAACTTGTATGCGAGGGTTCCTTTGATCTCCTTCAATTCCTGATTGACCCACAGTACGACGCGATTGAGTTGTTCGGGGGTAACAACCGGACGATCAACCTGCATCAGGCTGTGAACTTCTGGTTTAACGAAGTGGGCTTCGATGGGATGCAACGTATTGTCGCCACATCTGACAATGACCAATTCGCCGCTGGCGACAGCGGCGCGACTACAACGATGCATCAGTGGCAAGATCTTCCATTCCGCTTCGGTCTGATATTTCGCCAACAACTCTGCCGAGACGTTGCGCGGCATAAAGAAAGCATCACAGCCGCTCGTGATGCCGCGTTTGATCGTGGCGACATCGCCCAGTCGCGTGAAGCGCGCGCCAAAGCGCCGCATCACGTCGAAGTAAAAATCCGGCGCGCGCAAATAGCGCCCCCACTTGCCGCCGCCGTATTCGCTTTGGTTCGTAGGCAGCGCCACCTGACCGGTTTCGCGTGCGGGGACGTCATCGGTTTCTTCAAAGTCCTCTTCGTCTTCTGCCCCCGCTGTTGTCTGCTGTGCGGCGACGAGCACCTTTTGCCGGGCGAACATTTGCGCGACTGAAAGCCCTTCTTGCCAGAGTTCGCTTTGCGCGCGCTGCATGATGCGCCAGTCGTCAGTGCTTTGGTCGCTCCTGGCTTTGAGCATCAAATCGCGCAGCCGTTCTGCCGCAGCTTGCCGCAAAGGTTCCGCGCCTTCTTCGCGGCTGCCGCGCGCGCCGAGAATTTCTTTGAGCGGACGTTTGAGCCGCACGAAGCGTGTCAGGTTGGCGTTGCGTGCGGCTTCGTCATCGCAACGTTGCAGGATGACGGCGACGGTTTTGACGCGCGCGTCTTCGAACCACGGCTCGTCTACGCTCTCGATCAAAGCGACCAGCTTGAAGTAGCGCAGAATCCATTCCTGCAATGCAAACCCGTAGCGCGCATCAAGCCAACTCGATGAAACGAGAAAGCCGAACCAACCGTCCGCTTTCAAAAAACGCGCTGCCGCAGGCCAGAAATAAACGTGCAAGTCTGATTGTTTCGACAAGCCGATGCCCGGCCAGGCGCGTGTGACCAGTTCATACAAATGCTCTTTGGTTTGATCGCGGATGACGCCTTTAGCGGCTTTGGGAATTTCTTCGTGCCGCACGTAAGGCGGATTACCGACTACGGCATCGAGTGCGGGCAGCACAACGTCATAACGTTCCAGCTTGCCGCCGAGGGCGTGGCGCGGCAATTCACAAAACATCTTGTTTGGCTCGACAGTGAAGAAGTTGCGCCGGGCGATGCGCGGGTAATTCTCTTCGTTCGAGATGTTGCGCGCCGCCAGATTGAGCGTCGCCAGATGCGCCGGAAAAGGATTAATGTCGCATCCATACAAGCCGCTGAGCAATTCCTGATTGGTCAGCCGTTTGTCGAGTTGATGTTTGCGGTAATAAGCGCGGACCAGAAAGCTGCCCGATCCGCAGGCCGGATCGAGTACGGCAGCGTCGGCGCGGCGAATGCAAAAGGCGTTGATAACATCCACCAAATCTTCGTCGGTGTAATGCTGGCCGAACTTATGGCGTTCTTCGGGGCTAATGAGCTTTTGAAAGACGCCGCCCAAAATATCGGTCGGGACTTCCTTGAAGTTGAACTTGTCTATCGCGACGATGAACTTGCCCCAGGCTTCGAGCGAACCCGCACACGACAACGCCATCAGCGCCGATTCCTCTTTGCTTTCTGGAAAGAACACCGGTTCGTAATCGCCCGTGCGGTCAACGGCTTCCTCAAAGCGCGCCCGCAAGTAATCAAGCGCCAGTTGCGGCGTATCGGCATTACGCGGCAGTTTCAATTCGGGCAGCCGGTTGCGCGCCCGCACGGCTTGATAAAACAGGATGCGATTGCTGAGCACGTAACACATGCTGCGCGCGGTGCGGTCAATCATGTCGCGCCACGATTCCGGGTCGCTGCGGTCGAAGTTCCATTGCTGTTCGATCATCCATTTGATTAACAGCGCGTCGAACTCTTTGTTGCGGCTGGCTTCGACTTCCAAGTAATCGCGCAACTCACGCACTGGCCCCAGCGGGCCTGAGAGATGCGTTTCGAGTACGGCGATGTAAAACTCGGCAGGCGGTTGGCCGAGATTGGGTTTGACGCCCTGATAAATTTCGCTGAAGTCCGCGAAGAATTTGGGCAGAAACTCATCACGCAATTTCTGGCTGACCAATTCGCGCGCCACATCGGTCGGCTTGTTCAGTTCGAGGCCGAGCCGCCATTGCCCAATGCACCGCTCGTGCATGGATTCGGCGTCCCACAACGAACGATCAAAGAGCGCCAGATGCTCGACGTTCCAGGTGAAAAAGTAGCGGCAGTTTTCGGCGGTGGCTTTGTTGAAAGCGTCCTGCATCAGCGCCAGATCGAAGGGTGAGCGGCCTTGCGGTGTGCCGGGCAGTTTGACTTCGCCACACAAGGCCAGCTTGCCTTGCCCGCCCGATTGTCGCGCGTAAAAGCGCAGGTCTTGGCGCTTCTGGCTGCCGCGACCAAAGCTCTCGATGTCGGATGACCCCAAAGACAGACGCGGGTCTTCGTCAAAAAGCTTTTCCGCCCATTTCGCCACCTCGGCGCAAAAGGCGACTTCGTGTTTGCGAGCTGATTCTTTTGCCATTCGAGATTGTTACAGATTGCAGAGGTGCGTCATTGATAGGATTAGTCTTCGTCTCCAAAAATCGCGTCCACGTCTCTGGCCGCGTGCAGGATGCGCAGAATCTCGATGCGATTGCCGAGTGGGCGGTAGAAGATACGGTACTTATCGAAGCCTTTGATAGGCCACATGCGCACGTTGACGAGCATTGCATTGTTGAAGCGGCGGCGGTTGCCGATCTCCGGCATTTCACAGATACGGTCAAAGGCCGCCAGCGTCGCGGTAAAGAAGCGGTCAGCGACTTCCCAGTCAGCAGCCTCGCAGAAGTAGGCAAACTGTTCGGCGAAATCGCTGCCCGCGTCTGCTGAAAGAAAGTAGCGCCGTTTCAGCTTCATTGCTTGGTCTGTGGTTGGTATTGCGCGACGAGTTCGGCTTTCTTTTGCGCCCAATACTCCGGCGTGCCCTCAATCCAGGTATCGTTTTCGATGGCATTGACGAGCAATTGTTCCAACTCCGCTTGGGCTTGGCGTTGTTGGTCGGCACGAATCAGTTGGCGCAGATAATCGCCTGGCTCGGCCAAGCCTTCCAGCGCTGCCCGCTGTTCGAGGTAGCTTTTCTGCGAGGTCAGCACGGGAATCTTTAAGCTGGTAAGTGTGTCTTGCGTTTCAGTCTTCATCTTAATTCTCCCTCAGTAATTCTCAGTAGTCTCTGTAAGCACAAACGCAATTTGATTATGCCGAAGTCATGTCAAGGCGACAAGCATTGTGCCGCTGTTCCAACTGAGCAGCGGCACTTGTCTTTAGTGCTGCGCGACACAGCGGCGATTGCCATTTCGCGGCCTGCCTCGTAAACTGCGCCCGCATTCGCATTCAAATCCACCTCTAACAGGAAGACTATGAGCAAGAACATTACTCGTCGCACATTTGTCACTACGTCCACGGCATCTGTCATTGCGACTGCCGCTAGCGCCCGCCGCGTGCCGGGCGCGAATGGCCGGTTGCGCGTCGGCGTTATCGGCTGTGGCGGTCAGTCGCAGGGCTCGCACATTCCGCCCTTACTGAAGATGAAAGACAGCGACAACGTAGACATCGTTGCCGTTTGCGATGTTTACCAAAAACGGCTGGATCAGGTCGTCGAAAAGACCGGCGCGAAACCGTTCAAAGAATACCGCCAGTTGCTCGAGCAGAAAGATATTGATTACGTCACCATCGTCACGCCCGAACACTGGCACGCGCGCATGACGCTGGATGCCGCCGATGCGGGCAAGCACATCTATTGCGAAAAGCCGATGACGTGGTCTATCGAAGAGGCTAAGAAAGTCGTCGCCAAAATCAAACAGACCGGCGTCAAAATGCAGGTCGGTGTGCAAGGCATGTCCGATGACTCATACGAAGTGGCGCAAAAGATGATCAAAGAGGGCAAGATCGGCACACCCATCCAGGCGCAGATTGATTATTCGCGCAACCACAAGCGCGATTTCTGGGTGGACGATAATCCAGACCAGGACGTCAAACCCGGCGTCAATCTGGACTGGAACGCTTTTCTGGGCCAAGCGCCGAAACGTCCGTTTGATCTCGACCGCTTTCTGCACTGGCGGCGCTATTGGGATTATTCCGGCGGCATCGCGACCGACCTGTTCGTACACCGCATCACGCGCATGATTCGCGCGCTCGATTTGAAATTCCCGGATAAGGTTTGCGCCGTGGGCGGCAAGTGGGAGTTTCGTCAGAGTCCGGCGGAGATTCCCGATACGTTCAACATGATGCTGGATTATCCGCAAGGCCTGTCGGTGGTGGTGCTGTCTTCGATGGCGAATGCCGAGCCAATTCCGCACGTCATTCGCGGCCACGAGGCGACGCTCGAATTCACGCGCAGCGGCTTCGTGATTCGCCCCGAAGGCCGCCTGAACAGAGAAGGTGGCAAGGAAGTCATCACGCACCAAAAGACGGGCGGCGAAGACACCTTGCTGCACCATCGCAACCTGCAAGACGCGATTCGCAATGGCGCGGCGATCAAGACCGATGTGATGACGGGCTATTACGGCATCGTGGCCGTGCGCATGGCAATTGATTCGTATCGGAAGCGGAAATATATGCGCTGGGACCCGGTCAGGGAGCGTTCGGTCGAAGCATAAGGCCGGTACGGTACCGCGCGCGTGAGCAAGCGGAGACTGCACCGTTGCGCCAGTTCGCCTGACTTGACGCGCCGCTTGCTCACGCGCGCGGTACCGGCTCGGCGTGGCTGGTCGTTTGTATTCTTAGCTTGGCTTCAGAGACTTAATTCAAGCCGCCTTGCCCGCCAGCCACTCCAATTCCGTCTGCGCTGCCTTCAGCGTTGCCCGCAACATTGCCCCGAACGGCGAGCTTTGCGTGAAGGCCGCCGCGACCGCATACAACGTCAGCGGCGAAAAATGCGCCTCGTTGGCGATGGCGAAGATCGGTTCCCAGCGTTCCGGTTGAAATTTAGATTTGAAAGCATCCAAACCGTCAAAGTTATAAAACCGCCGCCCGTGCGCACGCACCCAAGCCAGCACCAGGCGCAGCCAAAGCGGGTTGGGATTCGCGCCAGCCAACGCGCGGTGTGAGAGCGGCGATAGGCCCAGCGTGACGAATTCGCTGCCGTCAGAGGCCAGCGTGCGAATCGCCGTATCAATCATCAATTCACTGGTGCCGTTGACGGCACCGCGCCCGCGTATGATCTGTTCGATCAACCAGCCCTGCCGGCGTGGTACGGGCGAAGCGACGACAAATCCGACGATCTCATTACGCCGTTCGGCCACAAAGATGCGCCGGTCATAGAGCCGTTCCAACGTCATCGGTTCAATCAAAAAATGCAACGTCGGAAAGCTGCGCGTTGCCAGCCATTCGCGCAAACAGCGCAACAATTCAGGCGCGCGGCGGGCGCGTTCGACCGGCCATTCGCTGACCGTCACGGCTTTGTTGCGAGCGCGGTTCAGTTGCGCTTTTAAGGAAGAGCGCTGTTCAAAGGCGCGTGACCATTGCTGCGGTTGCCACGCCGGTTGCGCACCCAGCACGACCATCGAGTGCTTGGCCGATTCACGCAGCACGTTTTCTAACCGCGATTCGGCGCAGAAATAACAAACGCGCTGTCCGGCAGCCGTGCTGGCGCTTTCAAATTCGCCGACGACTTCGGCCAGTCGCGCTTGTTCGCACACAGGCGCGCCCGCGACGATGCGCACGCCGTGGTGTTCGACAAAACCGAGCACCGCGTCACCCGCGGATGAAAACCAATGTGATATGCCGGGATTGAGAATCTGGTAGGCTGTCGAGTTCCAGCCGTGGCGCAACACCAGTGCGCGCACGCGCTGCAACTCCGGCGGGATCGTGTTGAACTGCTGCCACTCCATCTAGCCGGAGTATTGGAGACGGCAGCAATGATTGCAAAAGGGATTGCAAAAGGGATTGCAAAAGGGGCCGTCGCCTCAACCCGCGTATTCGTTCATTGGCAAGCCGCACACGCCGGGACGACATTTGAAAATACTCCCCGCCAATGGCTGTCCGGCCAGCTTCTCCGCGCTCAGCCGCGTGCGCGCCGACGTGATGTAAAGCGTCCCAAAATCCGCGCCGCCAAACACACACGACGTTGGGCGCGACACCGGCACTTTGATCTCGGCCAACTCTTCGCCCGTTTGCGGATTCCAGCGGCAAATGTGCCCGCCATCCCAATGCGCGACCCAGAGCATGCCCTCTTCATCAATCGTCATCCCGTCGGGATAGCCGTGCGCGCTGCCGTCCACGCGAATCACCTCGCGCCGGTTGGCAAGCGCGCCGCTTACCTTATCGTAGTCATACGCGACCACGCACTGCTGCGGCGAATCAATGTAGTACATCGTCCGTTCGTCGCGCGTCCACGCCAGGCCATTCGAAATCCACACGCCCGGTTCTTTCAACACAACGTTGTGGTTGGCATTCAGGCACCAGAGATTGCCTTGGCCTTCGCCGTGGTCTTCGTCCAGCGCCAGCGAACCGGCCCAGAACCGGCCCGCCGGATCGCACTTGCCATCGTTAAACCGATTGCCCGGCAGATGTGATTCGGCATCCGCGATGGGTGTGAGGGCGCCGGTTGCCAAGTCCAGCGCCGCAAAGCCGCTTTTCAAGGCCAGCACCAAACCGCCTGCTGCTTTGACCGCTGCCGAACCGACGAACTCGCCCACGTTGATGACGCGATGCGCCCGCGTGGCCGGGTTGTAAATGTGAACGCGGTAGCCCTCAATGTCTACCCAATAGAGTTGCTGTGTGCGCCAGTCCCAAACCGGCCCTTCGCCCAACAGTGAGTCGTGCTGGAATTCCAATTCTGCTGTAAGTGCTGACATGAAGTTGATCCTTGGTTAGTGATGTCCGGCAAGCTGCCAGCTTGCCGGACGCTTAGCAGTAAAACCCATTGTTCGCCAGCCGCGACCCCGGCAAGCTGGCAGCTTGCCGGACATCCTGGCGGCTTCAGCGCGCCGCGCCCACCAACACAAACGGCGCCCAGTAATACGGATGCCGCCACGCCGGTTGTTGTCCGCGCAATAATTCCAGCTTGGCTTGGCGCAAGGCGTCGTCCTTGTTTTGTCCTTGCCGCAGATTTTTATAAAACGCCTTCATCAGCGAGGCCGTGGCGATGTCGTTGACGTTCCAGAGGCTAACGACGACGCTTTCGGCCCCGGCGTAAAGAAACGCGCGCGTTAAACCGATGATGCCTTCGCCGTAAAGCATGTGGCCCAGACCCGTGCGGCAGGCCGAGAGCGTGACCAGCTCGGCGTTCAGTTTCAGCCGCATCACTTCGGCCATTTGCAACGCGCCGTCTTCTCTTTTGTCATTCGCTTGATCGTCAACCGGAGCCGACAACACGATGGCCGAGCGCGCCGGGAATTCTTCGTCCACCAGCGCGTGCGTGGCGAAATGTACGTAGCGGTATTGGCCGAGCGCTGCGGCCTTGACGCTCCCCTCGGTTGCTTCCGCGCCGAGCAGCACGCGACGTTCGTTGGCGGGGAACAGCGCGGCGATTTCGTTGACCTCGTTGCGCGTGTACGGCAATGGCCGTAAGTCGGGGCCGCGCTCATTGTGTTGGATCGTCGGTACGCTTTCGGTTTCGGTTTTGGCATAGACCGGATCGCCGAACGCGATGAGACCCTTTGCCTCAGCCACGTTGGTTTTGAGCGCACGCAACGCGGCCAGGGCCGAAGCCGAGGGTGCATAACTGATGGCGAAACGTTCGAGCAGGAAGGCGGACGCGCCACGTTGCGTTTTGCCTGCCAGCGTCTCAAACGGCAAATAGGCCAGTACGCCATCGGGCACGATGATCAGTTTGCGCGCGGCGGTCAGGCGCGCTTCCAGCGGTTGAAAGAGCTTTTCATACAGCAACTGGCTTTGCGCTTTGAGCTTCGCTATGGCCTGCGCCGCCGTGGTCGAGTTGACCTTGGCGGAAGAGGCCGCGCGAAAGGCCGTGACCAGCGGCTCCAATTCTTTGCGCGGCGGCAGCGTAACCGCAGCCAGCCTGCCGGCTTGCAATACCCAAGCGAAAGAGCGCTCTTCGCCCAAGACGAATTCGACGAGCGCTGTTTCTTGATCCGGCAATTCTGCCGCGACACGCGCAAAGCCAAGCGAGGGCGGCGCTTTGACGCTGGCATAACGCGGGTCGGCGCGGCGCAATTCCAAGCGGTACAGTTCCAGCGCGCTCTCGGCTTCGGCGAGTTGGCGTTTCAACTGTGCTTCCTGTTCAGGCGCGAGTTCCGGCTGCCACAACTCGCGTTGAATCGCGGAGACTTGCTCAAAAAGCAGGTCTTCACGTTCCTGCTGCGCCGGGGTCAGTTCTTCTTCTGCTTCCAACCCGGTTTCGGCCAGCACATCCAGAAAGGCGCGCGCGTGATATGACTCGGCGACCTCAAAAGCTTCTTCGTGGCGCGCTTGATTGAGCAGCAGGGCAATCGCGCCGGCAAAGACCTGCTGGCGCGAGGCGACGATGCCAGCGCGCGAAATTTCAGTCGGGATCGAATGCGCGCGGGCCTCTTCGATGGCGGCGAGCGCCGCGCGGTAACTGGCGAGCGCATCAGCGGGCTGCCCCAGCTTGCGTTGTGCTTCGGCCAAGGTGGCGTGGTAGCGGGCTTCCAGATGTTTGTTCCCGCCCGTGCGCTGCAAAATGCTCAGGGCTTGTTTCGCCGCCTCGCGCGCGCCCGGTGCATTGCCGGATTTGAGTTGCGTTGCGGCGTAATCACCCAGCACCAGCGCTTCGGGTTGCGGCAGGCGCAACGTGCGCACGATGCGCAGCGCCTGCTCAAAAAGCGCTGCGGCTTTGGCGGGCTGCTCGAGCGCGGCGTGCACGGTGGCGAGTTGATAGTACAGTTCGGCGTGCGGGAAGGCGGCGGGCACGCGCGCCAGCAACGCTTGCGCCTGTTGGCCGTATTGCAACGCGGTTTGCCAATTGCCGCGCCCTTTCTCGACGGCGACCAACCGGCGCAAGACGGTGGCTTCGGTTTCCTGGTCGGCCACCGTGCGGGCGATAGGCAAGGCGCGTTGCAGGTGCGACATGGCCTGGGCAAAGTCGCCGGTCTCGGCAAAGACTGCGCCCAGGCGGGCGAGGGCGCGCGCTTCGCCCGCTTGATCCTGGCGCTGGCGATAGAGTTGCAGGGTTTGCTGAAAGCAAAACAGCGCATCGGCATAGCGGCCTGACTGCAACAACAGCCCGCCCGCGCGCGATAGCGCATTGGTTTGCAAGGGGCCGATACCCGCTTCATCGGCGTTGAGCGAAGCTTGTTTGAACAAGCGAATGGCTTCGTTCATGCGGCCCGTGTGAAAGGCCGCGAGGGCCAGCAAATTGGTGGCACGCGCCTGTCGCGCTTTGTCGCCTTGTTCTTGGCTCAACCTAAGGGCCTGATTGGCGGCTTGATAAGCGGGCAAAAAGTTTTTGTTCTGTAAGTGCCGGGCGGCGGTTTTGAGCAGTTGTTCAGCGTTGGCGGATTGGGCCGGTGTTTGCGGATTGGAGCGGCGGGCTTGCAGATGGGCAGAGCACGGCAACGACAGGCAAATCAACGCCAGCAGACCCAGCAAAAACGCCATTCGCTTCATCGTTGCAACTCCCGCCTGGGTACGCACCGCTTCCAGCGTGCGGGCTTGGCAGAGAACGAATGAATGCCAGGGGGAAACCCTATCGGCATCAATGCGTCCGCTGCCAAGCCCGCACGCTGGAAGCGGTGCGTACCCAGGTTGTCACGGCTTCTGAACTTGTAATTTATATTCGCCGACCAACTCGCGCTGGCCGTCGTGTAAGCCGTAACACTTCACCACATATTTGCCGGTCTGTAAAAGGTTGGCGGGCACACTGGCTGAAATGGCCCCGCGTGGGCTGGCTTTGCCGCTGTTGACGGTCGTGACCAGCCGTTTGGAGTTGTCGAAGAGTTGAAACTGAAAGCCGGAATACGAACTGTTGGGCTCGACTTCAATACGCAGCGCGGCGCTGGCCGCGTTCGCGGGAATGGTCAGTTGATTGCCGCCGCCGCTGCCATCGCGTTCGGAATCCAAAAAGACGACGGGCGCTTTGCCGGGCGCAAGGTCGGGCGTTTGGGGCGGGCGGTTTTGCGCCAGCAGGTCGGGTTGATTTTGCAGCTTCGGGCGCGCACCGGGCGTAGGTGTGGAGGTTGTTCCTGGCGTGACTGCCGGGTGGGGTGTTGGCGTCGGCGTTTGCTGAATGGCCAGTTCCTGACGCGGCGCAGAGTTTTGTTTGAACAACAGCCAGCCAAACGCCACGGCCAGCGCCAGCCCGGTGGCGACGGCAAAACCGAGCGCGGGTTTGAACAGTACCACTCGCCAGGGCCACCAGCGCTCCGCCACGCTTTCGGCCAGTAAGCCTTGGCGAGACGCTTGCCGGACACCGGCCACAAAACGCGCGGTCATTTCCACCTGCTCAAAGCATTCCTCACAGCCAAAATAATGTTCCTGGAACGCGCGCCGCTCGTCAGGCGTGAGTTGGCGCCGCACGAAGCGTTCGACGATCTCGCCCTGTTGTACCTCTTGGTGCGTCATGGTTTCTGTTGCTTAGTGCAGCGAGTTGCCCGTTTGTATCACTTTATTTTTCGAGCACGCGTCATTTTCTGATAAAGCTCCCGAAAGCTCTGCAACGCGCGCGATTTGATCAGCCGCAAGCGTTCTTCTTTGATGCCCAGCTTTTGTGCAATCTCCGGGTTCGGCAGCTCTTCGTAATAATACATGCGCAAAAACTGTTGCTCGCGCGGCTTCAACTGGCGGGCGAGTTCCTTCAACGCGCGGCCCGTCTCGGCATCCAGCAGCGCCTGTTCCAGCGAGCCGTCGCCCGCGCTGTCGTATTCATAATCTTCCAGCGAATCCACGCGATACTTTTGCCGCACAAGCTCGCGCACGACGTTGAGCGTGATGCCGACGATAAATGAAGGCAGTGAATCAGCCGAACGCAACTTGTCTTGCCGCAGCGCCTGAATCACACGCAAGAAAGTTTCGGCCCGCGCATCCTCGGCGTCTTCTTTTGAGTGGGTTTCGCTAAGCGCGGTGAAGTAAACGCGCGTCGAGAACTTTTGATAGAGCACGGCTTCCGCCTCGGCCTCGCCTTGGCGGATGCGGGTGACGATTTCCTGATTGGTGAGGATTTCCGCGCGGGTGTGCATACGGGCGGGGATTCTACTCAAAGCCCGCCAAGAGCGATAGGGTGAGACAGTACGGGGAGCGTGAGCGACCTGAGTCCCGGTAATCGAAGCATTGAAGGAAAGCCAAACCGCCTGACACCAAGACTCAGGTCGCTCACGCTCCCCGTACTGTTTGGGGGCTTCCCAAGAAAAAATAAAAAGCCCAAAAAAGTTTGATACACCTTGCGGCCCCGCCGCACTACTTACCGAACAAGCAAGCCGGAGCTGAGGCCGGTTGAAAGATTGAAACAGTTGAAACGAAGCAAAGGAGCTATGAAATGAAAAGGACGACGTTCGCCAGCGCAGTGTTGAGTTTGATGATGGCCTGTTCGACCGTGGGCTTGGGCCAGAGCAAGGCCAAAGCACGCGTCAAACCGCCAGTCAAAGGCGGCGGGCAGATTTGCACCGGTTGCTGCGATCCCTGCTATTCCGATGACTGGTGGAAAATCCGGCAGCCGCAATCAAACGCCCCCAATGCAAAGGCAACCAAGTCCACCCGCGCCAGGAAAGGCAATCGCTAGTCCCGGCGCGGGCACCTAACGCAACTGTTTAACCGCGCGGCCACGGGCCGTTGTAACCGTTGATCACTGAGAAACAACAAAACGACCGGGCCACGCCCGGTCACAAGGAGATTACAGCTATGAAAACACTATCCACCATTCTTTTCGCCTTCACGCTTTCATTGGGCTTGACCGTCATCGCTGCGGCGCAAACCCCTACGCCGACGCCTGGGAAAAAGACGCCGGTCGCTACTGCGCGGCAGGGCAATCAGCAAAAACGCATTGGCCGCGGCGTCGCTTCAGGCGAATTGAAGGCCGGCGAAGCGCGCAAGCTGGAAAAGGAACAGCAAGAGATTCAGCAAGAGAAGAAAGAAGCGCGCGCCGATGGCACCGTGACGGGCGAGGAACGCAAAGACATTCAGAAAGATCAGAACAAAGCGAGCCGCCACGTGTACCGCGCCAAGCACAACAACAAAACGCGGAAGTAAGCGGCGGCTGACGGTGCGATTGAGAGCACCGGTGGCAGAGCAGCCCGCGCTTGACTGGCACAGGGCAGCCCTTGCTGACGCTTTGTCATCACCCAAATTTTTTGTGCGCTTTCAGCCCGCGAAAGCGGGCGGCAACATAAAGCCTGGGGTGCAGGCGGAGCCGGAACCCCAGGAAAGCGTTAAATTGAATCACCTAGCCCACGGAGTGGGCGACAGACATTGATTGGCTAGTCGTGACGCTCTGCCGCCCGCCTTCGCGGGCTAGGTGGATTTTCGCCAATGTTCCCAGGGTTCCGCGCGCAACGCGCTGCACCCTGGGCTGTATGCTGCCGCCCGCCTTCGCGGGCCAAAAAACCAAGCGCACGTTTCGAGCGAAAGTTTGGGTAATAACAAGGCTCACGCGCGGGCTACTGTCACGGGCAATTTCTCTGGCAAAGAAAGGAAGACGCTATGTTCAAAAGCAAAATCATTATCGCTGGTTTGAGTTTCGTCCTGCTGCTTTACACTGCCGCGCTTGCGCAAGGCAAAGGCCAGCGCAGCGGCGCGAACCACCAGCGCAAAGCCGGGAAATACGCCAATCAGGAAGTGAGCTATCGCCAGTCCAACACCGCCCGCAAATTCGACCAGAGCACGTTGCCTCCCGCTGGGAATACCCAGACCCAATTGTTGCCTTACGTCGAACAGGGCAATCTGAAAACGGCCAGGCCGAAACCGCAAAATCTGTTGCCGTACATCGAACAATCCAACCTGCGCCGCCACCCGCGCAAACGATAAGCGCCACCGCGCCATCGCGGAAGCCACCGTCCGCTCCCGCCCAAACAATCATCATCATCATCCAGAGTAGAAGGAGACGAATATGAAAGGTCTAGTGTACCTGTTGACGATCAGTGTCTTTATTGGCGCCTTGTCCGGCGCAACGTTGGGGCAAACCGTTCCCACCCGCTTCGGCTTTCCAAAAGAAGACGCCGGCAAACGCACGGTGAATCTGCAAGTGGAAGGCGTGGCGCGCGAAGTCGTTTTTTATCGCCCGCCCAATTTGCCGGCGAATCAGGCCGTACCGGTGGTGTTTGTTTTTCACGGCACGGGCGGTTCAGGCGAAGGCGCTTATGACGACATGGGCTGGAAAGAAAAGGCCGAGCAGGAAGGTTTCATGGCCGTTTTCCCCTCGGCCTTGCGCTATCACATCTTTGACGAAACGCTGGTCAAGAACGGGCAGGTCTTGCACGACATGCAACGCAACACGACCAAGTTCAATTTCTTTGGCTTCGAGAAACTGCTTGATCCGGCCTACCCCGATCAGCATGTGTACGATGACGTGAAATTCGTGCAGGTGATCGTCGAGTTGTTGACCAAGCACTATGCCGTAGACGCCGACCGGTTTTATGTGACGGGCTTTTCCAACGGTGGGCAATTCGCGCAACGCTTGCTGGTACAGATGTCGGATGTGTTTGCGGCCTTCGCGCTGTGTTCCATCGGACGCGGCTTTAATGCCGAAGATTTCACGCACGCCAACGATTACACCAGCGCACCGTTCCAACCACGCACTGTCATGCACATGATCGGCGAACTCGATCCGAAGCTGAATTACGCGGCGCAGGTCGCAGGCTTTCCGCTCGACGAATCCGCCGCCGCGCCGGGCACGTGGACGAATGCCGTGATGCAGGGCTTCGTCCAATTGTTAGGTTTGTCGGCTGATTACGGCTACAAACGCACCCCCCGCGCGTCGGTGTTTCACTACGGCGGAACCGGCGCGACGACTTATGATTTCGTGCTTGTCGAAGGCATGCGCCACATCTATCCGAACGGCGAGAACTTCAGCTTCCAAGCGGTGGATGTCTTCTGGCTGTTTCTGAAACAGCATCACCGCTAAGCCACGTCACGGTTGAACCGGTTTGGTCAAGACCTCCAACCGGTTCAACCGTTGCAACGCCTCTGCCGCATCAGTTCCGCACATCTCTTCACTTGGCCGCAAGCCCACACAAAACGCCGGACGCTCTGGCAAGCCAAACAACCGGCAACGATTGTCCGCCGTTAATTGCACACAGCGCTCACCCGCCGGTTTGCCGTTTGGCATTCCTGGAATCGGTGAATTGATTGAAGGCGCGATGCAGCAGGCACCGCAGCCAATGCGGCATTCCATAGATAGAGGCTCCATTCAAAGGTCGAAACGACGGGCAGCCGTGAACAGTAGGCCCGCACTGAAGCCTGATTCCCGAATCCTGACGACTGTTAGCTAAAAGCCGTCAGGATTCGGGAATCAGGCTTCAGTTGTTTGCGTGTGCAAAATAAGTAAACAGCTTGCCGCCTTTCAACCGATGGACTTGTTTTCAGCTTCCATCGCCAGCGCGATTGCCCCCAGCACGCCCGCGCGGTCGCCCAAGCCCGGCGGCACAATGTATTCGTCAATGCGCGCGGTGATCTGTGGCATTTGCAAATAGCCGTTCAGTAAATGCTGCACCGCAGGCCGCAAGGCCGCGAAGACTTGCGGCTGATGCATCACGCCGCCGCCCAGGATGATGCGTTGGGGCGAGAGGATGCAGATCAGATTGACGATGGCTTGGGCCAGGTAGTGCGCTTCCAATCCCCACGCCGTGTGATCAACTGGCAAGGTCTCGGCTCGCACGCCCCAACGTTTTTCGAGCGCTGGGCCGGTTGCCAACGCTTCCAAACAATCTTCGTGAAAGGGGCATGCGCCGGCGAAGGGATCGCGCGCGACGTCGCGTCGCATCAGCATGTGGCCCATCTCAGGATGCAAGAGGCCGTGCAAGAGCTTGCCGTTAACCAGCGCGCCGCCGCCGATGCCGGTGCCGATGGTCAGGTAAACAAAGGTGTCCAACCCCTGCGCCGCGCCCCAACGCCATTCGCCCAACGCCGCCGCGTTGACGTCGGTGTCGAAACCGACCGGCACGCCAAACGCCGCGCGCAACGGCCCGACGACATCGGTGAATTGCCAGCCCGCTTTCGGCGTCGTCGTGATGTAGCCATACGTGGGCGAATCCGCGTGCAAATCAAGCGGGCCGAAAGAACCTACGCCAATGGCTTGCAGGGCGGGGAATTGCCCCAGGAAATCAATGGCGCGCGCGATGGTTTCCGCTGGGGTGGTGGTGGAAAAGCGTTCGAGCGCGGTGATGTCATCCGGCCCGCTGCCAACGGCGCACACCCATTTGGTGCCGCCTGCTTCGATGCCTGCGTACATAGTTTCCCCTGAAGCCGGTACCGCGCGTGAGCCAGCGGCGGCCTGCGCTAAAAGTCAGAATGGCATTCGCCGGGCCGCCCACGCGCCACCCGCTTGTGCCAGCGCGGGCGAGAGCCGCGTCAGCCAGTCAATCGCCGCGTAATCCAGACTGAGCCGGACGCGCGCGGCATTGCGTTGAATTCCCCGTGCGACTTGCCGGGCGACGCGTGTGGCGGGGATGGCGCGGCTGGATAAGAACTCGGTTTCGGCTTGCCGTTGCGCTTCGCTGGCCGTGCGTCCATCGCGCAGGATATTGGTTTGCACCGGCCCCGGATAAACGACCGTCAGCCCCGTGCTAGTGCCCGCCAATTCCATCCGCAGTGCTTCGCTGAAGCCACGCACGGCAAATTTCGAGGCGGAGTACGCCGATTTGCCCGCAAAGCCCAGCAGCCCGAACGAACTGCACATGGTCACGACGTGCGCTTCGGGTTCGTTGAGCAAGCGCGGCAAAAACGCTTTGCAGCAATATACCGTGCCCCAAAAATTCACGCGCATGAGCCAGTCGAAATCGGCCAGACTGGTTTCCAAGAAAGGGCCAGCCACAGAAACGCCCGCGTTGTTGATCAATAAGTGGACGTGGCCATGCGCTTGGCTGACCGCTTCGCACAACGCCTCGACTTGCGCGAAATCACCGATGTCACATTCGTGAGTAGTGACGTGACGACCGCTCGTCACCAGTTGCCGTTGTGCCTCCTGCAAGCGGTCGGCGCGGCAATCCACCAGCGCCACATTGCAACCGCGCTGGCTTAATTCTGCGGCAAGCGCCAACCCGATGCCGCTTGCTCCGCCTGTGACGACAGCGGTTTTTTGCGTGAAGTCTTTGAGGGGCATGGATCAGGGCCTTTCCCAAATAAGTTGTCCAGCAACGTAAACCGTTGCTGGATGCTCAAGCCCGGCGAAGTACGCCAGTTCGCGGTAATCAGCGCAATCGTGAATGACGAAATCCGCGCGTTTGCCCGCTTCCAACGAACCGCTTTCAGCGCCGCGCCCCAAACTGTATGCCGCATTGATCGTCGCCGCAGTGAGGGCTTCGGCGGGCGTCAGTTTCATCTGCGTGCAAGCCAGCGTCAGCACCAACAACATCGAAACGACTGGCGACGAACCGGGATTGAAATCGGTCGCGAGGACGATGGCCAGCCCGGCCTCAATCATTGCGCGGGCATTGGGATAACGCGCCGCGCCGATCATTAGCACCGAAGCGGGCAACAAGACGGGTTGTACCTGAGCTGCCTGCAGCGCCGCGATCCCCGCTGCATCGGCGTGTTCAAGATGATCGGCAGTCACTGCGCCTAACTCCGCCGCCAAGGCTGCGCCGCCATTCAGCGAAAGTTGGTCGGCATGCACGCGCAGCTTCAACCCGAGTTGTTGTGCCGCCGTCAGAATGCGGCGCGACTCTTCGACGCTGAACGCGCCCGCTTCGCAAAACACATCGCAATACTCGGCCAATTGTTCTTGCGCGACGCGGGGCAGCATCTCTTCGATCACCAACGCCACGTATTCGTCGCCACGCCCGACAAACTCGGCGGGTACCGTGTGCGCGCCCAGAAAGGTCGGCACGTAACGCAATGGCGTCTCGGCGTTCAAGCGTCGTATCGCGCGCAGCATTTTCAATTCGTCTGCGGTCGTCAGCCCATACCCCGATTTTGCTTCGACCGTGGTCGTGCCGCAGCGTAGGAACCATTGCGCGTAACGCTGGCCCACTTCAACCAATTTATCTTCGCTGGCCGCCCGTGTCTGGCGCACGGTGGATTTGATGCCGCCGCCCGCCGCCGCGATTTGCTGATAGGTTGCGCCCGAAGCGCGCTGCTCAAATTCGTCGGCGCGACTGCCGGCGAAAACCGGATGCGTGTGGGCGTCCACAAAGCCCGGCAACACAACCCGACCACCCGCCTCGACAACTTGGCAAGCGGTGTCAATGAGCGGTTCAATTTCAGCGCGTGTACCAACCCGTTCGATCCGCCCCGCACGCACGAACAGTGCCCCTTGAGGAATGATGCCAAGCTCGCGCATAGACACACCGGTACGTGGGGCGGCAGGGCCTGCCAAGGTGACGAGTTGTGAGCAGCCAACGAGCGCCAGGGTATCCGGCATGAACAAGCAGTTGATTTATTTCCCCGCTGCTGCGGGGATAGAGTGGATGTATTCGTTCAAAAACCTGTTTTCTTCATCCTTCTCTTCAAGCTCGACTTGCAACAGGTCACGCAGCGAGATGAAGCCTAGCAGATGGCTGTCTTGCACGACCGGCAGGTGACGGCATTTGGCCTGTTGCATTTTACGCAGCCCTTCTTCTAACGAGTCCTGCGGAGCGCTCACCACAATGTCTCGGGTCATGACGTCAGCCAGGCGCGTCCGGTCGGCAGGCACGCCAGATACGACGATACGAGTCATCAGATCACGTTCAGAAAAGACGCCCACTACGCGCTCGCCATCAAGCACGGCTGCCGCACCGACCCGCTTGTCCGCCATATAGCGCGCTGCTTCGAGCACCGTCATTTCTTGGTTGAGCGAATAAACCTCCCGTCCACGGATGATGGAATTCAAAGTGTTCACGATGTCCTCCTTTGTTGGTGGCTTAGTTGTGCGCCAGGGCGCTTACGAGTTTGGAAGTGAAAAACTGGCCGGATTCTAGGACGAGTAAAGGATAAGCACAATCACCGCTGAGCTTTTTGCCGCGCGGAAAATCAAGCGGATGGGAGCGGCGGCCCTTTTTCACACAGGCTTGGACAGACGGCGCACCAATCCGGCGGCAAACGACAAGAGACTTTGTGCGGTCACCATCACAGTCACATTGGCCACATCCCGGGTCGGATCTACTTCGACCAAATCCATTGCTTTGACTTTGGGATGCCGCCCGCACAACCACGCGGCGCGCCGCAATTCCCAGGGCTGCAAACCGCCGGGCCGCGCGCCCGGACAGGCCGGGGCAAAGGCGCGGTCGAGCACGTCAACATCCAGGTCAAAGTAGATCACGCTGACGCGCGCCGACAGATAGTCGAGCGCGGCGCTGATGGCGGGTTCAATGCCTTGTGCGCGCAGCTTATCCATCGTGACGACGTTGATGCCAGCGTCGCGGGCGACTTGGGCATAGGCTTGCGAATTGGCGAAACCGAGGATGCCGAGTTGTACGATGTGCGCGCCGGGCAAACCGTCTTCGAGCAACGCACGCACTGGGTTGCCGTTCGATAAGCCATGCGCGGTGTCGCGCAGATCGAAATGCGCATCCAGCGTCAGCAAGCCGACTTCACTCAATGACTCGCCAATGCCATGCACGCCGGGCCGCGTGACGCCGTTGTCGCCGCCAAGCAGGATGACCGCGTCTGCCTGTTGCGCAGCTTGGTTGACCGCCGCGCGCAATGGGGCAAAGGCGTCTTCGAGTTTCGTTTCGACCAGCGGCAAATCACCGTGGTCATTCACCGCCAAGGCCCGCACGTCTACGTCAGTTTCGATGTCATAGGTGCTGAACCGGCGCAAGCTGTCGCGCACGGCTTGTGGGGCCAAGTCGCCGCGCCCCGGTGTGACTGAACCTAAACGCACGGGCGCGCCTAAGACGGCCAGGTTACCGAGCGTGTGTTCGAATTTGTCACCCGCCAACCACGCGCTGGCACGTGGCCAGAATGGATCGTCTGAAATGGGAGTTTGCATGATTACACCGGTGCAACTATGCGAGATGTCCGGCGGGCAATTCAAGCGCGGGCGGGTTTTTCAGGTACGCTCGCCCAAATGCAGTGCCGCGATGCCGCCCGACAGGTTGTGATAGCGCACGTTCGTGAAGCCGGTCTGGCGCATCAATTCGGCCAGCCGTTTTTGATCGGGGAAATTACTGACCGATTGCGGCAGGTAGGTGTATGCGCCGTTCGACCCGGACAGCAGTGCGCCGATGCGCGGCAGGATGTGATGGAAATAAAACGCAAAGGCTTCGCGGAAGCCAGGCAGAATCGGGCGTGAGAATTCCAGAATGGCGGCGCGTCCGCCCGGTTTGAGCACGCGATAGATTTCAGTCAAACCGGCGGGCACGTCTTCGAGATTGCGCAACCCGAACGCCACCGTGACCGCATCTGCGCAACAGTCGGCAAAGGGCAGGTGCAAGGCATCGGCTTCGGAAAGGGAAGCGCGGTGGACTTGTTGTTGCGCCAGTTTGCCGTTGCCGATGACCAGCATCGGGTGGCAGAAATCGGAGCCGATGACGCGGGCGTATTGGGCGAGTTCGAGCGTCAAATCCGCCGTGCCGCAGCACAGATCAAGCGCGAGCGCATTAGGCCGCGCCAGTACATCGGCCAGTTGGTTGACGGTGAACCGCCGCCAGCGTTTATCAATGTTGAGCGAGAGCAGATGATTGAGCCGGTCGTAACTGGGCGCAATTTGCGCAAACATCGCCTGCACGGCGACGCCTTTGGCTGTGTTGAATTGCGGGTTGGGAAGATCAGCGCCGATCAGTTTGGCCATGTGCAAAAGCTAAGTTTACAACTGAGATTTCAATTCGTTGACACGGCCCAGCGCGACGACGGTGAGCGCGTTGGCTTCGAGCAGGCGTTTGGCCACACGCTGTAATTCGGCGGCGGTCAGCTCCTTGATGTTAGTGTTCAACGTCAACGGCCAGGGTTTCGGCAGATTGAACGCCTCGATGTCGCGCAAGGAAAGTTCGATGGGATATGCGGCATATTCGGCATTCAGCGCCGCCTTGGCGTTGGCCAATTCTTCCGCCGTCAGCTCCGTCGTGGCCAGCGCCGCGAAGGCCTCGGTGATCTGGCGCGAAACGGCTTGGGCCTGATCGGCGGTGACGGTCGCCGCGAAATAGAAGGGCGCCGCCAGCACGCGCTCGGGGTGGTGAATGGTGACCCCTTCGACCCCAGCGCGTTTGAGCCGGACAGCCAGTATCCGCGCCAGCAGTTCGACCGCCAGATAATCGCCTTCGGTCAAACGCGCGCCCAGCACTCCGCCGCGTAATTCCACGGTGGCCGCCTCGGCGACTTCGACTTTGACGAAGTTGAGTTGTTCGACGCGGGCCGGAGCGCGGAAGGTCGGTTGCACGATTGCGCCTTTGATCCAGCCACCAAAGAATGTCTTGAACGTCCGCATAATGCGTTCGTGTTTGACCGGGCCGGTCACCACGGCAAAGGCGTCGTTGCCCATATAAAAGCGTTTATGGAAATCGTAAAGATCCCCCAGTTTCATACTGGCGATGGTTTGTAAGTTGCCGAGCAAGTTGTGGCCATACGGATGTGTGCCGTAAAGGGCGCGCAGAAACGCTTCATCAGCGCGTTCGGCCAGCGTTGGTTGGGTTGTTTTGAGTTTGTCGAGGGTGTCTTGCTGCGCGCGTTTGAACGCATCCGCACGGATGTTTTCGACGATCAACAAGCGCGACAGGATTTCCATCACGGCGTCAAAGCTACCGGGCGGGCTTTCAATATGAAACCAGGTCAGATCCCAATTGACGCCCCACTCGAGCTTGGCATTGAGTGATTCAAACTCTTCTTTGACACGCGGGTTGACGGCCATCAGGGTTGCTTGGGTGAGCGTGGCGAGGCCGGTTTTATCCGCCAGATCGAACATCGCGCCCGCGCGCAAGACGACATCGCATTTCAGGACAGGCTCACTCACGCGTTCGAGCGTGATAATTTGAAAGCCATTCAGCAGGTTGTCGCGGCGCACATCGCTGAACGGCGTGCTGGGCGCGGGCGTGACGGGCGCGAGCGGCGTCTTATTGTCTTTTTGGGCGGGCTTTTGGGCACGCGCACTGGACGCGCAGAGGCCCGTCAACAATGCAGCAAACAAGGCAGATGAAAGCAACTTCGAGAATGACATAGCGGTAAACTCGGTTCGATTGATGATGCCAAAAAAGGGAAGCAAGAGTGTACCGGTCGCATCGCAACAGCGTCAACCAGCGCAAATTTGTCGGCAGTAGAACGAAGTTGGCAGAGGCTCTTGCGTTAGCGTTGCTGTTTGGGATCAAGCCATTCGCGCAATCCATCGCCCACAAAATTAAACGCCAACACCGTCAGCATTACCGCCAACCCTGGAAAGATCAACAGGTGCGGCGCGATGGTCAGGAAGGTGCGCGCGTCGTTCAACATCGCGCCCCAACTCGCCGCCGGTGGCGGCACCCCCAGGCCGAGGAAGCTCAGCGAGGCTTCAGAAAGCACTGCGCCCGCCATGCCCAAGCTGGCCTGCACGATCAGCGGTTGAATCGCATTAGGCAAAATGTGGCGCACAATCAGCCGCAGATCGTTCGCGCCCAAGGCGCGCGCGGCAGTGACGAAATCGTATTCGCGCACTTTCAGCACCTGCCCGCGCATCAGCCGCGCGTAACCGACCCAGCCGATTACCGACAGCGCCAAAATCAAATTGCTCAAGCTCGGCCCCAGAAACGCCACCATCGCAATCGCCAGCAAAATGCTAGGGAAGGACATAAACACATTGAAGAGGAAGCCGGAAAGAAGCCGGTCTACCCAGCCGCCATAAAAGCCGGAAACCGCGCCGATCAGCACGCCGATCAAGGCCGAGATCAACACGACCGTCACGCCCACACGCATCGAAATCCGCGCGCCGTAAAGAATGCGCGACAGTACATCGCGCCCCAGATCATCGCTGCCCAACCAATGCGCACGGCTTGGTTTCAAGCGCTCCTCGGTCGGCAGATCGCGGCTCAGCGGCAACTGCGCCGCCGGGTCATACGGCGCAATCACGGGTGCCAGCAACGCCGCCAGAAAGAAGAGCGTGATGATCACCAGCCCAATTTTTCCCAGACGATTCATAAGCCTCAAAGTTCTACGTTCCAGGTTCTACGTTCTACGTTTTAGGCTCGGCAGGCAACAACGTCGCACCTAGAACTCAGAACCTAGAACTCAGAACCTAGAACTCTTATTCAACCTTGATACGTGGATCAAGCAGCCGATAGGCCAAGTCGGTCAGCAGATTGGCGGCGATATACGTCACCGCGATCATCAGAATGCAGCCCTGCACCAACGGATAATCGCGCGCATTGATGGCGTCCACCGTCAAACGCCCCAGGCCCGGCCAACTGAAAATCGTTTCGGTGATAATCGCGCCCGCCAACAAAACGCCGAATTGCAGGCCCAAAACCGTGACGACCGGGATCAGTCCGTTTTTCAGCACGTGTTTGTAAATGACCCAATTCTCGCTCAAGCCTTTGGCGCGCGCCGTGCGGACGTAATCTTCGCCCAACTCTTCGATCACGCTGGAACGCACCATCCGCGTCAGAATCGCCGAGAGCGCCGCGCCCATCGTGACCGCCGGCAAGATCAGATACTCAAGGCCGCCGCGCCCCGATACCGGCAACAAATCCAGCTTCAACGCGAATAGATAAATCATCAGCGGCCCCAGCACGAAGCCCGGCGTGCTGATGCCCAAGAGCGCCATGACCGACGCGACATTATCAATCCATTTGCCCTGATGCCGCCCCGCCGTCACACCCAAGGGAATAGCGATGAACAAGGCGACGACCAGGCCGGCCAGCGTCAATTCCAGCGTCGCCGGATAGCGCGCCAGAATGCGTTCTAGCACTTTTTCGGAAGGGTTGTTCAGACTGACGCCCAAATCGCCTTGCAACACGCCGCGCCAGTAATTGACGTATTGCCGCCCCAAGGGCAGATCGAGTCCGAGTTTATGCTTGAGTTCGGCGACCTGCGCCTGCGTCGCGTTATCGCCCAAGGTATTGCGCACCGGATCGCCCGGTACGAGGTGGATCAGCAAAAAGACGAGCGACACGACCGCCCAGACAACCGGCAGGATGAAGAATAGGCGTTTGAAAAGGGCCAGCAGGAAGTTGCGCATCGAACGGGATGATAACAAGCAAACCGTGGCTTGCGAAGCACGCTGTCAGTAAAATCTCGCCGCTTGCAGGCCATATCAACTTAAACAGTCAGCTTAAACAGTCAACGTTTGCGCGCTTTGCGTGGAGCTTCGGCTTTTTGCTCAGCCGGTTGCCGCTCAATCAACCGCTTCGCCACCGGCGATGACAGCACAATCGAAGTCGTCGTCGTCCCAAATGGCAACAGCCGGTCAATCAATCGCTCCAGGTGATGCACCGAGGCCACATTCACTTTCATAATGAACGAATCACCGCCTGTGCCGCGATGGCATTCGCTGATTTCGGGCAGCTCTTTCAGCAATACCGTCAAGCGTGGCGTCATATCCCCGACGATGTTCATGCGAATGAAGGCCGTGATGGGCAAGTCGATTTTTTCGGCATCCACCTCGGCGTGATAGCCGGTGATGATACCTGCGTCTTCCAAGCGCCTTACACGCTCGGTCACCGCCGGGATGGATAGATTGACGCGGCGGCCCAGTTCGGCAAACGAGATGCGGGCGTTCTCTTGCAGTTCGCGCAAAATCTTCCAGCCGATTTCGTCGAGTATTTTTCCTGATCCTGAAGCCATTTTATTTAATCGCCTTAGAAACTAAAGTGAATTCCTGGTTTTTCCAGCGAGAGTTTATTCAATTGATCGCTTAACCACCATATCATGCGGTCAACAAGCGGTGCGGTACGGGGAGCGGTAGCGATCTGGTCATTTTGCAAGGTACAGATGACGAAGCACCAAGTCGCTTGTACCGCATCAAACTTCATCTTGGAGGAGACGCAATGGCATTCGAGAAAACGAAATGGGTTTGGCACAACGGACAGAACGTCCCGTTTGATCAGGCGACGATTCATTCGACAGCCTTTGGGCTGCATTACGGCACGGGCGTGTTTGAAGGCATCCGCGCCTATGACACACAAACTGGCCCGGCTATCTTTCGCCTGAAAGAACATCTCGACCGGCTTTACGCCTCGGCGCAGGTTTATGACCTGGACATCCCCTACACGCCGGAACAACTCACCCAGGCCATTTGCGACAACATCACGGCCAACGGATTCACGAACTGTTACATTCGCCCGACGGTCTTTTTTGATGCGGGAGGATTGGGCATACGCGTGCGCACGCCGGTCAGCGTCAACATTCTGACCTGGGAATGGCCGAGCGATTTTGCCGCCAAACAGCGCGACGGCATGCGGCTGACGCTTTCGCCCTGGCGCAAGTTTCATCAGACGATGATGCCGACGACGGCCAAGGCCACCGGGCAATATCTGAACTCGATCCTGGCCGTGCGCGAGGCCGAACAGCGCGGTTATGACGAAGCCCTGTTGCTCAACGCCGATGGTAATGTCGCCGAAGGCGCAGTCGAGAATGTCTTCGTCATCAAGGACGGCAAGCTCAAAACGAATGACGAGCGTTCTTCGATCCTGCTGGGCATCACGCGGCTCTCGGCCATCCAACTCGCGCAGCACTTCGGCATTGAGGTCGAAGTCGGCACGCTCACACTGGACGAAGTGTTGAACGCCGATGAAATGTTCCTGACCGGCACCGCCATCGAACTCATGCCCGTGCGCGAGATTGACGGCAGACAGATTGGTAACGGCGGACGTGGGCCGCTGACGGAAAAGATTCAACAGGCCTATTTCGACAGCGTGCGTGGACGCAAGTCAGAGTTTTTGCATTGGCTGACGCCAGTGCAACAAACGGCCCGCGCAAAGGCTTGAAACGTACAGCAGGCTGCCAGCCTGCTGTGGTCTCTGCGGCGCACCCCCCGCGAGGCAATTGCAGGCTGGCAGCCAATCGTTGCCCGCAAGCCGTTTGATGCGGAGACCGCAGCAGGCTGGCAGCCTGCTGTACATTAAGATGAAACACATCCACGACGACAACGCGATTGCCTGGACGCCAGATGCGGCGACGATTGAGCGCGCCCAACTCACGCGCTTTCTGCGTTTCTGCGGCTTCGATTCGTGGGATGCGCTCTATCAGCGTTCAATCACCGACATCGCCTGGTTTCACGAACAATTGCTGCGCTTCCTCGCCATCCCCTTCGACAAACCCTACACCAATATCGTAGACCTGAGTCGCGGCATTCAATGGCCGCACTGGTGCGTCGGCGCGCAACTCAACATCACCAAAGCCTGTCTGGATCGCTGGCTCGATGACGAAGCCACCGCCAACCAACCCGCCGTCATTTGGGAAGGCGAAGAGGGCGTGGTGCGCACGCTCACATATCAGGAACTGCGGGACGAGGTCGGACTATGCGCCGCTGGTTTGCGCGCGTGCGGCATGGGCAAAGGCGATGCCGTAGGGTTGCACTTACCAATGTGCCCTGAAACGGTGATTGCCTTGTTAGCGATCAATCGCATCGGGGCGATTGCAGTGCCGCTCTTTTCCGGCTACGGCCCAGCGGCGATTGAGGCGCGGTTGCAGGATGTTGGGGCAAAAGCGCTGTTCACTTGTGACGGCTTCCCGCGCCGGGGCAAGAACGTCAACGCCAAAGCCATCGCTGATGAAGCCGTCGCCAATCTCACGACTGTCGTCCGCGTTATCGTCGTGCGCCGCACGTTGGAAACGGTGCCGCTGAAAACCGGGCGCGACATTTACTTCGATCAATTGCTGGAGACCGGCGCGCAGCAAGCGCGCTTGCGTTACGCCGAAAGCACCGAGGCCGAAGACCCGTTGATCGCCATTTACACGTCAGGCACAACCGGCAAACCCAAAGGCATTTTGCATACGCACGGCGGTTTTCCTATCAAAGCCGCGCAGGATATGTGCTTCGGCACCGATGTTGGCGCGGGCACGCGCATCGCTTGGGTGACCGACATCGGGTGGATGATGGGGCCGTGGCTGATTTACGGCGCGTTGCTGCTAGGCGGAACGATGGTGCTGTATGACGGCGCACCCGATTTCCCGGCGGCGGATCGCTTGTGGGACTTCGCCGCCAAACACCGCGTCGAAGTGCTGGGTATCTCGCCCACGCTAGTGCGCGCGCTGCTCACGCACGGCGACGAATTGCCCGCGCGGCATGATCTATCCAGCGTCCGCATCTTGGCCTCGACCGGCGAGCCGTGGAATCCCGCGCCGTGGTGGTGGCTGTTTGAAACGGTCGGCCAGTCGCGCGTCCCGATCATCAACTACTCCGGCGGCACAGAGATTTCGGGCGGCATCCTGATGGGCAATCCGCTGCTGCCAATCAAACCGTGCAGCTTTCCCGCGCCGTGCCCCGGCATCGCGGCGGACGTGCTAGACGAAAACGGCAACTCGGTGCGCGGTGCAGTCGGCGAACTCGCCATCCGCCAGCCGTGGATTGGGCAGGCGCGCGGTTTCTGGCGCGACAACGATCGCTATTTGCAAACGTACTGGGCGCGCTTTGAAAACATCTGGGTGCATGGCGATTGGGCGCGGGTGGACGCAGACGGCCATTGGTACATCCTGGGCCGCAGCGATGACACCATAAAGGTCGCGGGCAAACGCGTCGGCCCTGCCGAAGTCGAATCCATCCTGGTCGCGCACTCCGCCGTTGCCGAGGCCGGCGTCATTGGTGTGCCCGATGAGATGAAAGGCAGCGAGTTGGTGGCGTTTTGCGTCTTAAAGCCCGGCGCGGAGGCGAGCGATTTGCTGGCACACGAATTGAAACAACGTGTTGGGGAGGCCCTAGGCAAACCATTGCGACCCGCGCGCGTGCATTTCGTCGCCGCGTTGCCGAAAACGCGCAATGCCAAAGTGATGCGCCGCGTGATACGCGCGGCATACTTGGGCGAAAATCCCGGCGATGTGACAGCGCTGGAAAACCCGGCGGCAGTCGTGAGGATTGCGGAATTGAAAGAGGGCGGCTAACCCTGGGTACGCAGGCGTCTCGCCTGCTGTAGAAAAAGCCGCGAAGCTTTCCTTGTTCCAACGCTGTCTTTGGCGAACACAGGCAAAGGAGGCTGCGCGACTTCTTTTACCGCAGGCGAGACGCCTGCGCTCCCAGGCTTAGCTTGAGAAAGCGAGTGATTATGTTGAGCAATGCAGTAGCAACAGCGAGTAACACCGGGCAACCGATTCCCGATTTGGCTTTCGCCGAGATCAGCACGTTGCCGCTCGATCATCCGGGCGCGCACGACCTGGAATACCGCGCGCGCCGTGATTACATCGCCCGGCTGGCGCGCCAATACCGCCAAGACCCGCAACACCGCTTGCCCGATGTTGATTACACGCCCGAAGAGCGCGCCGTCTGGCAGCACGTCTGTTGCCAGTTGGAGAAAGTCCACACCCGGCACGCCTGTTCGTTTTATCTCGCAGCCAAGCGCCAACTCGGCATCAGTTGTTTGCAGGTGCCGCAACTGAGTTGGCTGAGCGCCGAACTGTTCCGCCGCACGGGCTTTCGCCTGGCGCCGATTGAAGGCCTGGTCGAGACGCGCGGCTTTCTGAGTTGGCTGAGCAAACGGACGATGCTCTGCACGCAGTACGTGCGCCATCATTCGCGGCCCGATTACACGCCCGAACCCGACGTGGTGCACGAGTTCATCGGCCACGTCCCGGCGTTTAGCAATCCCGACTTCGCTGACTTCTCGCAATACATCGGCGCGGGCGCGGTGCGCGCGAGCGAAGAGCAGTTGGAACAACTGGGCCGCTTGTACTGGTTCACCGTCGAGTTCGGGTTGATTGCGGAAGGCAGCGAGACAAAAGCCTTTGGCGCGGGATTGCTGTCGTCGTACAGCGAACTGGAACACGCCTTCACCAGCGAGGTCGAGCGCCGTCCGTTTGATCTGCGCGAAGTGATTGCGATGCCGTTTGACTATTCGGACATGCAGCCGCTGCTGTTCGTGATTCCGTCGTATGCATATTTGAAAGAGGTGACGCGCGAATTTATCGAAAGCTTCGGCAGGGCGCGGGATCAAGAGATGAGGCCAGTGGGGGCGGCGCAGGCGGTTTGGTAGTTGGCGCTCGTATTGAACCTGGATGAAACACGTCTTGCAATGAAGACCTTTACCGTCGAAGTACCGGATGAGTTGGCCGAACAGTTACGGCGTGAGCAGGCGCGATTGCCTGAGCTGCTGGCGCTGAGTTTGCGGCAACCGCCGCTGTCGGCGCAGGCCTAACGTTATGTGCTGATGTTTCTGGCCGGTTCGCCCACGCCCGCAGAGCTTGCCGCTTTCGGCCCCACGCCCGAAATGATTGAACGGCACAGAACGCTGGTTGGGCGCGAACATACTAGCGAGATTACACCAACGGAAAAGGCTGAGCTTGACGAGTATGCGCATATCGAACACCTGATGGTAATGATCAAGACTCAGTAGTTCCAAAGTTCAAGAGAGCGTTGAAATGTAGGAACCAAGCTGACTCCTGATTCCTGGCTCCTGACTCCTGTCAGCATGAAAAATGCGGATGATTTGCATGATTTCAGGAATCAGGAATCAGGAATCAGGAGTCAGCAAGCAAGCGTGACACGCCTCTCACCTTGAACTTTGGAACTACTGAGACTGGCAATCTCCATTACCTTGGATACGCGCGGTAAATACGCCCAGTATTTCAGTGACGTCATTGCACATTTTGGTGGTGAAGCTTAGCGCCGCAGCCTTTACATTAACTCAACCGTGAACGGCTGGGCGGTGGATTCGTTAAAGGTTCAGTCCGCTTCAGCGGGCTTATCCAAAGTCTTTAGCTGAAGCTGGGCGAGGAAGCCCGCTGAAGCGGACTAAATTTCAATTGGCTTCGTTTCCCCAGCCGTGAACGGCTGGGCTAGTGGAAAAGCAGTATGAAACGCAGTCTCACAACCATCGTCGTAATCATCGGAGTTCTACACAGTGCACTTCACCTCAGCTTGGCTGATGAAAGAAAAGCCGGGCACCCGCTCAAGCTGGCGGGTGAAGTAGTTGAAGTTAAAGAAAACATGGAGTTCACAGACAAAGACTACCTTGCATTTGATGTCAAACTCCGGTTGCATTTTATCAATATCAGTTCCAAACCAATAATCCTTTTGCTGGGGATGTACGACAAAAACGAATGGTGGATTGGCGGGAACAGAGTTGCTCGCTCCGCTGACGAGTTGGTTGCTCGCAATTTTCTTTTGAACGATAGCTATTGGCCTTCGAATAGCAGCACTTCTCAAAAATGGATAGGCTTGCGAAGCAGGCTTTCTCAAAAAGTCCCACCGTCAGAGTTAACCCGCGTCATTGCCCCTAACAAAGAATTTGCCCAAGTGGCGTATACGTTCCTCAAGTTTCGGAGAATCGCATCAAGTAATGATTTTGATAAAAATCAGCCTTGGACCGTCATCAAAGAAATATCGCCATTGTTTCTTTCAGTGACACTTGAAATTTGGCCGATCAATCTCGAAACCACTTTCCCGCAACATGATTACCGACTAGGCAAGAAACTACAGAAGCAATGGCGAGATGTCGGCGATCTCCAACTCGATTACTTAGCATCTGAACCCATAAAATTTGAGCTCCCAACAAGCAAGCGGACGCTGTAAGGAGAACTTTGCTATGAGCGAAAAAAATCCACTCAAAATCCGACAAGTCCACCACATCGAAATGTACGTCGGCAACGCCAAGCAAGCCGATTACTACTACCGCAACGCCTTTGGTTTCGACCGCGTCGCTTACACCGGCCTCGAAACCGGCAACCGGGAGCAGTGTTCGTATGCGTTGCAACAGGGCACCTTCCGGTTGTTGCTGACGACGCCGTATACGCCGCGTGATGCTTCGAGTTTGCATATCCTGAAACACGGTGACGGAGTGCGCGACATCGCCTTTGAGGTGGACGATGCCGATTTCGCCTTTGAACAGGCCGTCGCGCGCGGGGCCGAACCGGCGGTCGCGCCCTATTCGATCAAGAGCGAACGCGGCGAAGCGCGGCGCGCGGCGGTCAAGATTTACGGCGACACGATCCATTCGTTTTTCGCGAAGCGCAATTACGACGGGCCGTTTATGCCCGACTTCGTTCCCTCGCAAGCGCCGGGTCGCAACGCCGGCTTGCTGCGGTTGGATCATTACGTCGCCAACGTGCAGATGGGCCAGATGACGGTGTGGGAGGAGTGGTATAAGCGCGTGCTTGGGCTGGAACGATTTATGACCTTTGACGACAAGGATATTGCGACCGATTACACGGCGCTCCAAAGCATCGTGATGGCGAATGAGTCGCGCAGCATCAAGTTCCCCATCAACGAACCCGCGCCCGGCAAACGCAAGAGCCAGGTCGAAGAGTACAACGACTTTTACCAGGCGGCGGGCGTGCAACACATCGCGCTGCTGACGACCGACATCATTGCGACGATTCGTCAACTGCGTGCCAACGGCGTCGAGTTTCTGGAAGTGCCCGACACTTACTACGAACTACTGAAAGACCGCATCGGCGCGATTGATGAGGACATCAGCGTATTGCGCGAATTGAAAATTTTGGTGGACAGGGATGACCAGGGTTACTTGCTGCAACTGTTCACCAAGCCGGTCGAAGATCGCCCGACGCTGTTTTTTGAAATCATCCAGCGCAAGGGCGCGCAGGGTTTTGGCAAGGGCAATTTCAAGGCGTTGTTCGAGGCCATCGAGCGCGAACAGGCCTTGCGCGGGAATCTGATATGATGTCTCAAAACACATCCTGCCGCAGATGAACGCAGAGAAACGCAGATCGGCGTTGGCCCGCGTTTATCTGCGGCTGACCCCTGAGGAGATTCCCGATGAAAGTTCGCATTGCGTTGATCGCGCTGGCTGTGCTGTTGCTGATTGGCGGAGGCTGTGCCGCCTATGTCTGGGCTACGTTGAAAATCAGTTATTCGACCGGCGAGCGTTCCGGTTATGTGCAAAAGCTGTCGAAAAAAGGCTGGGTCTGCAAGACCTGGGAAGGCGAGATGGCGATGGTCTCGATGCCGGGCACCGCGCCGGAGATTTTCTATTTCAGCGTGCGCTCTGATGCCGTCGCCGAGAAGATCAATCGCACGTTGGGCAAGCGCGTGGCTGTTAGCTACGAACAACACAAGGGCGTGCCGTCGCGCTGTTTCGGCGAGACGCAGTATTTCATCACCGACGTGAAAGCGGTGGAATGATGCAACAGACAACACCAAACCGCTTGCCGCTGTTGTGGCTGGGCTTGGCGGCAGCGTTGATCGCGTTGCTGACCGGAGTCGTGCTGTGGCAGCGCGTTGCCGCATTTCCTTTTCGCAACCAAACCAATATCACGCATTCGCTGGTGCTGGAAAAAGTGCAAGCGGTCGCCAAGCTGGTGTCGAGCGAATCCACCATGCGCGATGTGGTGATTTACGAAGATACCTGGCTCGGTTCAACCAAGCGCTCGCTGGTGGTGGTGACGGCGCGGGTGCTGGCTGGCATCAATTTGCAAACCGGCGCGGACGTGCGGATTGACGAAGCGGCGCGCAAGATCAGCATCACGCTGCCGCCTGCCACGTTGTTGGCGACTGACGTCAGCGAGATGAAAACCTATGACGAACAGCGCGGCCTGTGGAATCCCTTCGAGCCTGCCGACCGCGACAAGATTTATCAGCAGGCGCGTCAGCAGTTTCAGGACGCGGCGCAACAGGCCAAGCTGACTGAACACGCGAACCAGAGCGCGAAGCAGATGCTGGAGGCAATGTTCAGCCGCGATGGTTTCACGGCTGAAGTGCTATTCAAGGCGCAGTAGCTGTACCGCAGGCTGCCAGCCTGCTGGGAACTCGCGCCGAGGCTCGCCGGGTTACAACTACGTCATTTATCAAACACGCAACAGGCTGGCAGCCTGCTGTACAAGGTTATGGGCACTCTCACTTATCAATCCGGCTTCGGCAACGAATTCGCCACCGAAGCCATTGCGGGCGCGCTGCCCCAAGGCCAGAACTCGCCGCAACGCGCGCCGCTGGGGCTTTATGCCGAACAACTCAGCGGCACGGCGTTCACCGCGCCGCGCGCACAAAACCGCCGCACGTGGACGTATCGCATTCGCCCATCGGTGCTGCACAAACCCTTTCGCCAAATCGGCCACGGCTTGCTCAGCAGCGGGCCGTTCAACGAAGTGCCGCCTACACCTCAACAACTCCGCTGGGATCCGTTGCCGGTGCCGGATGAGCCGCGCGATTTCATTGACGGACTGGTTACGCTGGCGGGCAACGGCGATGTAGGCGCTAATGTGGGCATCGCCGTGCACCTTTACGCCTGCAACCGTTCGATGCAGGGGCGTTACTTTTACAACGCCGATGGCGAGTTGCTAGTCGTGCCGCAACTGGGGGCATTGCGCTTGCACACCGAACTGGGCGTACTGGATTGCGCGCCGGGCGAAATCGCCGTGTTGCCGCGCGGCGTCAAGTTCCGCGTCGAACTGTTGGAGGCACGGGCGCATGGTTACGTTTGCGAAAATTACGGCGCGTTGTTGCGGCTGCCTGAACTGGGGCCAATTGGCGCGAATGGCTTGGCGAATGCGCGCGACTTTCTGACGCCCGTTGCCGCGTATGAAGAGTTGGAAGGCGACTTCCGCGTGGTCGCCAAGTTTCAAGGCAATTTGTGGGAAGCCGAGAGCGGCCATTCGCCGCTGGATGTCGTCGCGTGGCACGGCAACTATGCGCCGTACAAATACGACCTGGCGCGCTTCAATACGCTCAACACGGTCAGTTACGATCATCCCGATCCTTCGATTTTCACGGTGCTGACTGCGCCGGCCTCTTTAGGAGTGGGCACGCCGGGCACGGCCAACGTGGATTTCGTGATCTTCCCGCCGCGTTGGATGGTGGCTGAAAATACTTTCAGGCCACCCTGGTTTCATCGCAACGTGATGAACGAATTCATGGGTTTGATCTTTGGGCAATACGACGCCAAACCGGCCACGGGCGCGGGCAGCTTCGTGCCGGGCGGGTCGAGTTTGCACAATTGCATGGCGGGTCACGGGCCGGATGCCGAAGCCTTTGCCCACGCGAGCAGCGTCGAGTTGAAGCCGGTGAAGTACGAACGCACGCTGGCCTTTATGTTCGAGTCGAATTGCGTGCTGCGTCCGACGCGCTTTGCAATGGAAACGACTACGTTGCAAGCGGAGTATTGGCAGTGTTGGCAGGGCTTGCAGAAGCATTTTGAAAAACCATAACGAGGCTGAGATATGGGTTGGGCGCTGGGGCACATTGCAAGATTGAAAGCGGGCGAAACGGTCGCGTTCCGCCCGCGCGGCAATTCGATGACGGGCAAGATCGAATCGGGACAGCTTTGCACGGTCGAACCGGTTGCCGCTGAAACGCTCAAGGCCGGCGACATCGTGCTGTGCAAAGTGCATGGGCACGAATACTTGCATTTGGTCAAAGCGATTCAAGGGAAGCGGTTTTTGATCGGCAACAATCGCGGCGGGATCAATGGCTGGATCACGGCCAATGCTATCTACGGGCGCTGCATCAAAATCGGAGATTGAAGAAGCACTTATGGATTACGCCATTCGCGCACTGCTCACCGAATTGATTGATTACGCCGGGTTGTTTCCACCCGCCGCGTTGAACATGAACACGGCAGTGCGCAACTACGCCGCTTATCGCCAGAGCAATCACCGCTGGCTGCTGGCACACTTCGTTGTGCCAATGGCGCGCTTGGGCGAATTTGAAACAGCGGCAGCGGAGTTGTTGCCGACAGAAAGCCCGTGGCAATTGAGCGCGTTGCTCGGCAGCGATTGGCAAAATGATTTGGCGCAGATAGCGGCGTTCAATGAACGCCATGCCGGGCGCGCCGTGATTGACACTGTCGAAGGCAAAGCCGAAACCAGCGCGCAACTTGAATCGTTGCGCCAAACCTTGCCCGCTGGATTGACAGCTTATTTTGAAATCCCGCTCAAAGACGACCCGGCAGAATTGATCACCACGCTCGCGCAAACCGGCGGACTAGCAAAAGCGCGCACAGGTGGTGTCACAGCAGAGGCGGTTCCATCCGCGCTTGAACTGGCACGTTTCATTGCGGCCTGTGCCAAAGCGGAAGTGCCGTTCAAAGCCACCGCCGGATTGCATCATCCCTTGCGTGGCGCATACCGGTTGACCTACGCGCCGGACAGCCCGACCGCGACGATGCATGGCTTCTTGAATGTGTTTTTGGCGGCGGCCTTCGCGCAAAGCGGCATGGACGTTGCGCAATTGATCGAGGTGTTGGAGGAGCGTTCGCCCACGGCCTTCACCTTTGAAAGCGGTCGCGTCGTCTGGCGCGACGAAGAGTTGGTGCGGGCGCATTTGATTAACGCGCGGCATTTGGCGGCGCTAGCGTTCGGCTCGTGCTCCTTCACCGAACCGGTTGAAGACCTGCAAAAACTCGGACTGTTGTGAGGAAGAAGTAAGCCGTAGTCAGGATTGACTGAATGCCGGGACGGATTGACAGGATTCAAACGCCACCCTGTTAATCCTGTTGGCAATCCTGTTCATCCTGTCTAAACCTGCCCGACTTCAGCGGTGAACTTATGAGCGATTCGATCAACGAAACCCACGATCCCAATTTGCAAAGCTGGGTCGAATCGGCCAACGACCCGGCCACCGATTTCCCCATCCAAAACCTGCCGCTCGGCGTGTTTGTCGAAGACAGCGAAGACCTGCCGCGCCTGGGCGTTGCCATCGGCGATCAGGTGCTGGATTTATCCGCCGTGGCCGAGACGCTCTGGGATGATGCGGATGATGTCATCGCGGATGCCTGCGGCTATGAATCACTGAATTACTTGATGCTGTGGGAACCGCAGCATTGGTCTGAACTGCGGCGGCGTGTGAGTGAATTGCTGCGCGCGGACAAGCGCAACACCAAACGTTTCTTGATCGAAGGCTGCCTGCTTCTGCAAACCGAAGTCGAAATGCTGTTGCCGGCGGAGATCAAGAATTACACCGATTTTTACGCCTCGCTTTACCACGCAACCAATATCGGCAAGCTATTCCGGCCCGATCAACCGCTGCTGCCCAATTACAAATGGGTGCCCATCGGCTATCACGGGCGCGCGTCCTCGGTGGTCGTCAGCGGCGCGCCGGTGCGCCGTCCATCAGGACAAACTATGGCCGACAATGCTGACAAACCCGAGTTCGGGCCGAGCAAGGTGCTCGATTACGAACTGGAGGTCGGCCTTTTCGTCGGGCAAGGCAATGCGCTGGGCACACCTGTCACCATTGACCAAGCTGAAGAACACATCTTTGGCCTGTGCCTGGTCAACGACTGGTCGGCGCGCGACATACAGCGGTGGGAATACCAGCCGCTGGGGCCGTTCCTGTCAAAAAGCTTTGCGACTTCGATTTCGCCATGGATCGTGACGGCAGAGGCGCTCGCGCCGTTCCGCGTGCCGGCCTTTCAACGCACAGCGGGTGATCCCGTACCGCTGCCTTACTTGGATTCACCCTACAATCGCCAGCAAGGCGGCTTCGACATCAACCTGGAAGTCTGGCTGCAAACGCCGCAAATGCGCGAACACAATTTGCCGCCGCACCGCCTGAGCCAGAGCAACACGCGCGATCTTTACTGGACGCTGGCGCAACTGTTGACGCACCACACCAGCAATGGTTGCAACCTGCAACCCGGCGATCTGTTGGCGAGCGGGACGGTGTCGGGCGCGACGCCGGATGCGTTTGGTTGTTTGCTGGAACTGACAAAGCGCGGGGCCGAACCAATTGCCTTGCCCAACGGCGAGACGCGGCGCTTTTTGCAGGATGGTGATGAAGTGATTTTGCGCGGCTGGTGCGAAGGTACAGGCTTCCGGCGCATTGGGTTTGGCGAGTGCCGTGGTGTGGTGATGCCCCCCGCCAACTGACCATTTCAATGGGATAACAATGCCAATAACCGACAGCGAAACCCTGACCTTACTTTTGCAACGCGCCAGCTCCGGTGAACAAGCCGCCGTGGACCAACTTCTTTCGATCGTGTATCCCGAGTTGCGCCGCATGGCAAGCAAACGATTGCGGCTGGAACGATCCGACCACACCTTGCAACCCACAGCACTGGTCAACGAAGTCTACCTGCGCCTGTTTGGCGCGCTGCCCATTAACTGGCAGAACCGGGCGCATTTTTTTGCCCTCGCCGCCAAACACATGCGCTTCATTCTGGTGGAACACGCGCGCAACCGGCGCGGCGGTGCGCAGTTCACTATTTCGCTGGAAGGCGGTGAAGACGGCGAGCCGCTGCAAATTCCCGTTAGCTCCAAGCAGGATTTGCTCGAACTGGACGAAGTCTTGGGGCAACTGGAAGCGATTGACCCGCGCGCCGCACACGGCGTGGAGTTGCGCTATTTCGTTGGCCTGACGCAACAGGAGATTGCCGAGATACAAAAGATTGACGTCGCCACGGTCAAACGCGATTGGGTCTTTGCCAAAGCGTGGTTGCATAGCCGCCTCAAATCTTCTGCCTGATGTACAGCAAGCTTTCCAGCTTGCTGTTGGTCGCCTGCTGATGACTGGCGTGACTTCCGTATGTTCACGCGGCAAGTTCGCAGCAACCTGGAAAGGTTGCTGTACACGCAAACCGAAACGCTGGCGGTGGCAGCCACAGCGCGCCATGACTGCCGCCACTCAGAAATACCCTGGGCTGCGGACACTCGAAGATTCACTTTCTGGGTTTGCTCTCAGCCGCCACGAGTTCCAATTCCCGCTCCAATGTGTCGAACTGCTCCTGCAACTCGGCCAGTTTGGCCTGCTCCGTGCGCCACGCGACTTCGAGTTGTTGCTGCCGTTCGCGGCTGCGGTCAGCCTCTTGCCGGGCGTATTCGCGCTGGCGTTCCAACGCGCGTTTCAGGCTGTTGTACGACTGCGCTAGCGCGGCGCGCTGTTGCGGGTCGGCGGTTTCATTGATCGTGGCGAGCAAATCTTTCAACTCGTCTTCGTCACGCGTGTCCTGCGCGTGCTGGATGACGGATTTGAGCTGCGCGATTTCTTCGCCCAGGCTGTCCACGCGCGCCTGTTGCCGCGCCAGCCGCTCGGTCAACGTCTGCGCGCGGTAGGCGTTGACATAGGTGCGCTGCAAGACGGTGCGTTGCAGGCGTAACTCTTCGAGGATGGCGCGCAGCAATTGCACGTCGGGCGTGGCGGCAACAGGCGATGTGGCGGGGGATTGTGTTTGCGCCTGTGCCGCCAACGTCAACACCAGGCAAATACCAATGAACGACAGAATCAATTTCATTTTTGACATCGCAAGATTCTCCTGGAAGGGCCGGGAGCTTCGACAGACATGCGCCAGACGAGGCTCCCGGCAATTTGAGGTTATGGGCAACGGCACGCTGCGCGCTGCTTAGCGCAACGTGTAGCTCACGCGATAAGGCGACACGGGACGGCAATCACAAATACCGCCCAGAATCGGCCGCGGCGGTGTGTACGGGCCGGCGAAATACAAATGCCGGTAGTCCGTGACGACGACCCGCCCGGCCCCGCCGTTGACAAACGTGATTTCCAGCGTCGCCACCCCGTGAGATTGCGGCGTGTAGCCGTTGATCCGCTCAAAGGCCGTCAAATTGGTAATGACCAGCTTCTTGCCATTGGTCACCGTGTACCAGCGCGCACTGCTCTGGCTAACCCCATCCACACCCAGCCTGAACTCGGTCAGTCGGCCCGTGCCGCCATCATTCACCGGGTCGAGGTAGAAGCTGAGTTGCGTCAAAGCTCCGCCGCGAATGCGCCCGAAGAATCCGCCGCGCACCGTCCCTTGCAACGCGCCGCCAGCCGAAACGTATGAGATCGTGCTGCTGCTGCTGCCGAAGTCCATGTCGGGCGGCAACCCTTGCGCCACCGCCGTATTGGCCGCCAGACCCAATAGCAGCGCGCAAACCAGCGCTTGGCTCAGCCGTAGGAAGAAGTTGTAATTGAGTGTCATGCGATTTGCCTCCGTGAGAGTTCGATACGTTGAAGTGGAAAAGAACCGGACGGCTGCCCTGTTCTTTCGCTGTTTGCCGAAGCGGCGCGTTGCCGCCTTCACTCCCTTAAGCGCAGGTTTTTTGGAAAGTAGCGCACGGGCGCTTATATTTTTTGTGCGGGCGGGCTAAGCTCACAGCCGTTCGCCGTTTTCGATCCTTAGCGGAACCATCATCACAAGGAGTTTGCTTATGTTCGCTCGTGCTTTTCGTGCTTCAGCTTCTGCGGCCAAGCCGTTGTCGGGTTCGTTGCGTGTGTTTTGGCTGCTGGCGTTTTTCAGTGTTGCGCTGAGTGCGGGTTGGCGGGTGAACAGCAACGCGCAGACCGGGGCGGCAAACCAGTCGCAAACGAATGCCGCACCTTTGGTTACATTGGAACTGGGAAAGCCGATTGAGCGTGAGTTGGCGGGCGGGCAAAGACATGGTTATCAAGTCAAGCTCGAAGCCGGACAATACTTGCGCGTGGTAGCCGAGCAGCGTGGAGTTGATGTAGTGCTGTCAATGTTCAAGCCTGATGGCACAAAATCTTTTGAGATTGATAGCCCTAATGGAACCGAGGGAGAGGAAAGTATTGCGACTGCCGCTGATATTGCAGGTATTTATCTTATTGAAGTAACAGCGCCTGACACAAAGGTTAAGCCGGGCAAATATCAAATACAGGTTGGCGAATTACGAAAGTTGACTGAAGAGGAATTGAAACTTCCCAGCCTGCTTCAGTCAATCAAGCGTGAAATGGCAGGAGGGCAATCGCACGACTACAGTCTGGCATTAGGCGCTGATGAATATCTTTATTTCTTCGCGAAACAAAACAATTTAGATGTCATGTTGACAATCTTCGACCCGTACGGAAATCGGCTTGCCCGCTTTGATAACACCTACGGTGCAAGGCTTTCACAAGACCTCATGTTTGTAACTACTGTGGCGGGCGTTTATCGGCTTGAAGTGAAAGCAGTCGAGAAAGAGGCAAAAGCTGGTAGCTATGAACTGAGGATTGTTGACTGGCATTTTGCGACACCAAGAGATCGCGATCTAGCGGAAGCAGAAAAATGTTTCAACGAAGAAGGCTTTTTGCGTGAAGAAATAAAGTTCAATGAGGCGATGCTGGCAGCAGAAAAAGCCTTGGCGTTATACGAGAAAATTTACGGCTCGGAACATGTCATGGTTGCGAATGCGCTTCAGTCGCTGGCATTTATTCATCACGAGCGTGGGGAGTTGGCAAAGTCCGAACAATGCTTTCTGCGTGAGATCAAAATACGCGAGAAAATAGACGGTCCAAAATCCATTTGGATTGTGAGGCTCTCTTATCACTTGGCAAACTTATATCTCGACATGGGGGAATACACACGGGCCGAGCAGTTTTATCAGCGTGCGTTAGACTTGCGGAAAAACTTCTCTTATGAGCGGCTTTATCCGGCACGGGCGGCAATTCTGAATGGCCTGGCCTTGGCTTACCGCAACATGGGTAGTTATGAAAAAGCCGAGCCGCTATTTCAAAGTTCTCAGGAGACCTTTGCCAAACTCGGTGGCCCAGAAAACTCGGAGAACCTTGATAGAGCTTATGTGTTCAACAACCTTGGAGTTCTGTATCACTGGAAAGGCGACGTTGAAAAAGCTGTGGCCGCTTACGAGCGTTCTCTCGGGATGATGGAGAAGGTTGAAAGCATTGATGTCGTTGCCCCGCTCAGCGGCCTCGCCCGCATCTACACCGACAAACAAAATTACGATCGGGCTGAGCCTCTTTATCAACGTGCCTTGGCGATTCGAACTAAGTCTCACGGTGCTGATGGGTATAGCACGGCTTTCGTCTTGAGAGACTTTGCGCAAATGTACGGCGCGCAGGGAAACTACGACCAAGCCAGTTCGTTCTATCAGCGCTCCATCGAAATCTTTGAGCGACTGCTCGGCCCCGAACACCCGGACTTGGCTGGAAGTTTACTCGGACTTGCCAAGGTGGAGCGAGACCATGGAAACCTGCGCGAAGCTTTGGCGTTGTTCGAGCAGGGTGTTGAGATCACCGAGAAAAACTTTAGGAAGAATCTGGGTGCCGGATCAGAACAGCAGAAATTGAACTATCTGGCGCGCTTCAATCCCCTCATCAATGACGCCATCACGCTCCACGCCCGCTATGCTCCCGGCGACACACAAGCGCGCCGTATGGCGTTGACCAGTCTACTTCGTTTCAAAGGACGCGGGCTGGACGAGATGACCGACACCATCGCCTTCTTGCGTCGTAGCACGCGGCAGGAAGATCAGACATTGCTGGAGCAACTCGCTTCCGCCCGCTCCCGGCTGGCCGTGCTAACCTTGCGCGGGCCGGAAGAGCGTACAATGACGATCTATCGTGCATTGCTCATTCAATTGGGAGAAGAAATTGATCGATTGGAAAGCGAGTTGAGTTCCAAAAGCGACGAAATTCGCGCACGGCTACAACCAGTTACACTGGCGGCTGTGCAAGCCGCCCTACCCGCTGAGTCGGCTGTTGTCGAGTTCGCGCTTTATTCGCCAATGAAAAGGCTGACACGGCAGCAGGACGCGCATTACTTGGCATACGTTCTTTCATCTCGAGACGAACCACGCTGGGTCGAACTCGGCGAAGCAGCGGTTATTGACCAAGCGGTAGACCAACTCCGGCAATCGCTTTGCCGCCAACAACCCGGCGAATCACGCTGCCGTCCGTTAAGTCTGAGCGAAACCCGTGCTAGTGCTCGCAAACTGGATGAGTTAGTAATGCGCCCGATCCGCAGATTGTTGGGCGCGGCCAGACATGTGCTCATCTCTCCTGACGGGGCGCTCAACCTTGTCCCATTCGCCGCGTTAGTTGATGAGCACAATAGCTACCTGACGGAGCATTATTCATTTACCTATTTGACCAGCGGGCGCGATTTACTGCGTTTGCAAATTCAGCAACCAGATAGCAACTCCGCCGCTGTGTTGGTTGCTGCGCCGGCTTTCGATAGCGCGACAGGCGGGACTGTCATGGCGCAAGTGAAAGCCGAGCAGGCGCGCGACATCATCAAACATCCCGCGAGCGGTCAACAACCGAACGTCATCAGTCAAAGCGTCAGCATGGCGCAACTCAGTTTTCCGCCATTGCCTGGTACTGCGGCGGAAGTTGAAACCTTGAAAAAGCTCCTACCACAAGCTGACCTGCTACTCGGTCCGCAAGCTACCGAAGCGGCGTTGAAACAATTGCACCGTCCGCGCATTCTGCATATCGCCACACATGGTTTCTTCCTGAAAGACCTTGCGCTGCCAGATGCGCCGCACGGCCCGAACGGTTCGTTTAGCGAGGCATTGGCGAGTGCGCCAAGTGCGCCAACGAATGGCGAGAAGATTGAAAATCCGTTGCTGCGCTCTGGGCTGGCGCTGGCCGGTGCCAACCGGCATCAAGGCGACGAAGACGGTATCTTGACGGCACTCGAAGCTGTCGGACTTGACCTCTGGGGCACGAAGCTCGTCGCCCTCTCAGCCTGCAACACGGGCGTCGGCGAAATCAAAAACGGCGATGGCGTCTACGGCCTGCGCCGCGCCTTTGTGCTCGCAGGGTCTGAAACGCAAGTGATGAGCTTGTGGTCAGTCTCCGATCAAGGCACGAAAGAATTGATGGTGGCGTATTACAAACGCCTGTTGCATGGTGAAGGGCGCGGCGAAGCGTTGCGCCAGGTGCAATTGCAATTGCTGAAACAGCCCAAGCGTCGTCATCCTTACTACTGGGCCAGCTTCATTCAATCTGGTGAGTGGGCGAATCTGGACGGGCGGCGTTAGCACGTGAAAGATGCCGGTGGCGGCAAATAACAGAGCGGCAGCCACTGCACAGGTGGCTGCCGCTCTGTGGGCGGCTGCGGACGCGCGGGGTGGAATTCAACACGCTTTATTCGACCGAGATTTCATGCCAGGCGACCCACGAAGGGCTCAAGGTCGTGCGGACGCACAGGAAGCGAAACGTTCGCGCAATAGGCAAGGCATAGGAAAGCTGCTGACCGTTTTGCGTAAACGAGGTCAGCGTGGTGATGTTTGTCCAGACGGTAGCGCCCGCCAGCCGGCCTTCCAAGACGTGCGAAGTCTGCCCAGCCGGATTTTGCGCCACTGTCAGATTGATGCGCGATACGAGACGGTTGCGCCCCAAATCCAATTGAATCCATTGCGGCGCGAACCCGCCAGCGTTCCAGGCCGTTGCAGCATTCCCATCCGCCGCCAGAAAGGGATAGGTTGGCGCAATTGAACTGGATGCCGTCACCCGTGAGAGCGGTGCCAACGCGCCATTAATTGCCCCACCGGCTTCGCTCGCCGGATAAATCCGATTGTCGGCGCCGCGCGCCGCGTCCCACGTCCACAGCAAACTGCCGGCAAAGCTCCACAAATCATAGGCTTTGTTGCGGTGATTCTGTAACGCACCCGCAGCCGTATAAACCGTCGAATAGACTTGGTCGGAGGCGCCAAATTCACCCATCACCAGCGGCTGGTTTTTTGTCTTGGAATCCACCGCACTGCTTTTCAGGTCGGCATCAATGCTATAGGAACTGCTCGTTGGATAGAGATGCACATCCTGGAAAGAAAGCCCGCGCGCCCATACATTGAACACCTTTGGCCGCGCGGGAAACCGGGGCCAAGGGCTGCCCGATCGCATCCGCACACCATCCAGCATTTGGTTGCCTGCGGCTGCATACGTAAAGACGCTGGCCGAAACCATTGCTTGGGCATCGTTTTCACGAATCGCGGCGGCGACCGCGTTGGCCCAATACACCAGGTTGGCGTCCATACACTGCTGGCGCGAGGCGTCATTCGCCATGTCATAGGTCAACCCATTCGCCGTTTTCACCAATCCGCTGGTCAGGCTAAACGGCGGTTCGTTGGCCATCACCACCACCTCATTTTCAAGCTCATAAGCAAAGATCGTGGAGCGCAGTTCGGGGCGGATGGCGCTGACGAATTTGCGCACGTATTGCTTCTTCGCTTCGATGGCGCCTGAACCAAGATAGAAGCGATTGAAGCCGCCGATGTTCGGTTCAGGCCGGTTGACGATGGCTGAGTAATACGCCGTGTAGGGCGTGTAGGTCAGCACCGGTAGCACGTAAATGCGATGCCGGTTGGCGCGAATCAGAAAATCGGTGAGATTCGCCATGTATTCTGGCGACAGATCGGCGGATTGTGTCTGCGATGACCCGCCAACGCCCCAGTAAGGCCCGGCGTCAGCATTGGGTCGCGCGGCAAACTGAACGAAGATGCGCACGATGTTGTAACCATCGTGTTGCATCTGGGCCAGTATGGCTTCTGCCTTTGCGCTATCGTAGGCGTAGAGGTTGAACTCGCAGGCCACGCCACAGAGCGATTGAGAGATGTAGTTATTGCCCTCGGGAAAGAAGGCTTTGCGCGTAACGGTGTCAATGAATTCCGAGGGCCGCATGGGGTTGACGCCGATCCTATTCAACGGAGTTACCCACTGCCCAACAGCCCCAGACGCCAACACCATGGTTAGGGCCAGGGCGGAACAGAGAATGAAAAATCTGTGCTTGGTGAAATTGCGAGTCATGCGATTGCCTCCAAAGAGAGTTCGATGCATTGATGCAGGAAAGAACCGATTGCTGTCCGGTTCATCTGCTGACTGTCGAAGCGGCGCGTTGCCGCCTTCACCCGCATAAGCGAGCCATTGCGGCAAAAGAGCGCACGTCGGGCCAGAAAAATTTATGGCTCAATGATTCAGCCGAAACTTTGGCAAACCGGGCTGGATGCCGGATACTTGCGCGCGCTATGCAACTTGACTGGGCCAAAGCCAAGACTATTCTGAATGCCGCGCTGCAATGCGACCCAAGCCAGCGCCAAGCCTTCTTACGCGAAGCCTGCGACGCAGATGACGCGTTGCGGGCTGAAGTCGAAAAGCTCCTGCGCGCCCATGCCAACGCCAATCCTTCATTTCTCGAAAATCCGGTTTTGGCCGACACGGCCAGCTTCGTGGATGAGTTAGACAAGCTGCCGCAACAGCGGTTCGGGCCGTACCGTATCGTGCGCGAGTTGGGGCGGGGCGGTATGGGCGCGGTGTTCCTGGCCGAACGCGCGGATGGCGAATTCAACAAACAGGTCGCCATCAAAGTCATGCAGGGCGGTCTTAGCCGCGCCGAGGTCGCGCGCTTCAAACAAGAACGGCAGATACTGGCCGATCTGGATCATCCGAACATTGCGCGATTGCTGGATGGCGGCACGCAGGACGGGCTGCCTTACGTCGTGATGGAATTGGTCGAAGGCCGCAGCTTGCGCGCGTTGCTCAAAGAACAAGGCGCTTTGCCGCTGGCGCAAGCCATCGCGCTGACACAACAGGTTTGCGCGGGTTTGGCTGCGGCGCACCGGTTGGGCGTAGTGCATCGCGACATCAAACCGGAAAACCTGATGGTGATCGAAGGCGCGGGGCAACCGGCGGTCAAAATTCTGGATTTCGGCATTGCGCGCGCTAGCGCGGCAATTAGCGAATTAAGCCAGACCAAGACTGGTGTGGTGATGGGCACGGCGGCCTACATGTCGCCAGAGCAGGCGCTGGGCGTGACACACGACCAGATTGACGCGCGGTCAGATATTTATTCGCTGGGCATGGTGCTTTATGAAATGTTGACCGGACAAGTCGCCTTCACGGGCGCTTCGCAACAGGCCGTCATCGTCAAACGGTTGCAAGAACGTCCCACGCCGCCCAACCAGTTGCGCGTGGTCCCGCCTATCCCACGCGCGGTCGAAGCCGTCGTGCTCAAGGCCTTGGAAAAAGAGCGTGCCGACCGCCCGCAAACGGTCGAGGAATTGGCGCAGGCGTTGACGACGGCGAGTGAAGCGCACCCGCGACCGGCTTGGTTGAATTGGAAGTGGGCAGCCTTGTTGGTTGTTGTTTGTGCGGCGCTGGCCTTCGGCTATCGGGGCTGGCCGCGTGGACAAACGAAAATCGAGACGACAGCGCCACCAGCCAATCTGCCGGTAGCTGCGGCGCAACGTCTGACCTATCGCGTCTTCAAACGCGGCCCAAATGGCGCGACGCAGGCGTTGGGGTTGGAAGATGCCGTACGCACGGACGATGAGGTTTATCTGGAGATCACGCCGCCGTTTCAATGCGCCGTTTATCTGCTTTACGAAGACCGCCAAGAAACGCTGGTTTGGGCCAATCCGAAACCCAATCGCGCGCCGCAAATCGGACTGGCTGGTCAATTGTTGCGGGTGCCGGAGCGGGCCGGAGTCAAGCTCGACGCTCCACCACGCAAACAAAACTTCCTGGTTGTTTACGTGCCGGACAGCGTGAACTGGTCGCTGGAAGACGCTGTGCTGCCGGAACGGTTCGTGGTCAAAACGGAAGATGTGTTTATCCCGTATGCATTGATCAGTGTGGCGGCGGCGCGGCGGTTGCGCGCTCATTTGCTGAACACGGCGGAACAGCTTGAACTGACCGCGCCACCCGTCAAGGCAGCGTATGCGCTTGAACTCAAGCCAGAGGCGCGGACGCTTTATCACCGCGTGACGGTCAGGCAGACGGAGTGAGCAATGATTTACTACCTCGGAGCACCGATACTTTTAAGTTCCATCCCGAACAAGGCCACGTCATTGATCCCAAGTTTTCCCGGCTTGTTACGACGAAGAACTGTTATTAGAGAGGCACGTTTCTTAACATCCCAAATTGGATCGTAGGTAGGAAGGACGACTGGTTCCCAAGTTGCCCAACTTGGTGCGAATTGCTGTTTAGCGGTGTGGGGCAGCACTCTCTCTTTTAGTTTAATGGGGGTCTTCTTGCGCTTACTTTCTTGCCATAGCTTTTCAATCAATTCCCACTCGGAAGGGGCGAGTTCTCCCTTTCTCTTTCGACCTGCTTCTTCAAGGAATGGGATAGAAGATCTTGAAATCAAAATGCGAAGCGACTCTACTCCTGGCGGACCGGCGAACGCCATAAAAGAGTTCGATTCTACAGGCACAAGGTAACGTTGATGTGGCTTAATCAGATATTCCTTCTCTCGAGAGTTAGGAAAGAGAATTCCTGCTCCCCCAGATGCAACACCGCTAACAACATAAAGGTAACCACCAAAATTGTTGGATAACAACAGCTTGACTCTATCACCAGAGTGAAAGACATGGTTTGGCCGGACGGGCAATAATAAATCACTTTGGTCAGCTTGCAGCAATTCCAAGTAAATTCCGTCCACTGAGGCCTGCGCATATTTTTTGATGATCTCGCTCTCTGCCTTACTCGTTTGTGCCACACAGGAAAACGGAATCAGGCAAACACAAAACAAAGCTATCAATGATTTGCTCATTGTTGTGTCGTTCCTTTCGTTCCGCCATTTTTCATATTGATCCTGAACATCGCAACCTTGTTTCGCACTAACTTGCCGCCTGCACCTTTTTGCTGGCGCAACGTCACGAGCGCGGTCTTTTTCTTCGCATCCCAAACCGGATCACGGCTTTCCATGGCGCGCGAAGATTCCATTTTTATCGTACTGCCACTGATGCCCGGCGATTGCGCGTTGCCGTCCTGCCACCAGCGTTCGAGCGCTGCCACTTCGCGCGCGTTGAGCGTGCCGTCAGCGCGTTTGGCCGCCGTCGCGAGAAAGGCGATGGGTTGGCGCGAGGTGAAGACTTTCAGCACTTCGGTGCCGGTGTTTTCGTCGAACGCAAACGCGCAGCGATTGGGGAGCAGATATTTTTGGCGAGGTTTGATCTGATTGTCTTCGCCGCTGCACGGGAAGATGACGCGCTGGGCGCCGCTCGAACCATAGTTGACGATATACAGATAGCCGCCGAAATTGCTTTCGAGCGCAAGTTTGATTTGCTCGCCGGTCTTGAATTCGCGTTGCGGTTCGACGGGCAGCAACGCGCCGTTCGCCTGCACGAGCAGAATGGCCAACTCGACGCCATTCACTTTGCCGCTCTGATAATTATTGACGATGTCGCGCGCAGCCCGGTCGTCTGGCGCGGCGGCTTGGGCGAAAGCCAGCAGCGGCAGGATGCAAAGGAAAGAGAGCACGGCCATCAAGCGGGCCTGGGGTTTCATCGGTTGATCCTCCTCTTGTTCATTATCGCCGGTGCAAGACAGCGGCGATAGCGGTGTTTCGCTTACCCTACTTCATAAAGCGAGCGGCGCGGGGAAAAGGGCGCAGCCGGAAATTTTTATTTTTTGTGCTATCAGTCATAGCCCCGATTAAGCGGCGGTTGTTTGCCAGCGCAAACGCTTGTGGCAAAATACGTCGCACCCCTGGGATCAACAACGCATCATTATTCAGTTGGCACGAGTTCCCATGTACAACAAAGCAATTTCCAAAATCTCTATCACGGTCCTCTTCCTGCTATTGGCGAGTTGGCGCGTGGCCAGTCATCCGGCTTACCAGAATATGTACGCCAATGACCCGCGCTCCAAACCGGAGTTGCGCACTGATTGCACGATCTGCCATGCGATTGAGGGCAAGGCGAGCCAGCCGAATTTTCTGAGCGAATTCGGCAAGGCGTTCAAAACCAATCGCAACCGGTTGAGCGATGAATTGCGCACACGGTTTCCCCGGCTGTTCAATCAGTCTGACAATCCGGTGTCGGGCGTGCCGGTTGAGACGCTCAAAATGGCGACTGCCCAAGTGGTGATTAACATCTCTGTCACCGATGCCAAGGGCAAGTTCGTCACCGGCCTGGACAAAGACGCCTTCAAGTTAAGCGAAGATCAGCAGCAGCAGGAAATGGTCGAATTCTTGGGCGAGGATGCGCCGCTGGCCGTGGCCGTGTTAGTTGATACGTCGGGCAGTGCGCTTGAGGCTGATTTGCAAAAGGCGCGCAATGCCGTGCTTGACCTGGCGAATCGCTTGCGGCCAAACGATGTGCTGGCCGTTTACACCTTTGGCGAAGGCGGCGTGCAAATGGTGCGCGATTACTCGCAAGGCGTGAAGGATTTGAAGCCCTTGCTGAAAAAGCTGCAAGGGCAAGGCAACACGCCGCTGTTTGACGCCGTGTTGAATGCGACCGAGGATTTACGCAAACGGCCTGAACGGCGGCGCGCGTTGGTGTTGATTTCAGACGGCGCCGATAGCGAGAGTCAGGCGACCTTACGCGAGACCGAGAAGCAGACCTTTCTGGCGGGTGTTTCGATCTACGCAATTGATCTGATCAATACGCAAAAGAGCGCCAGGCGCTCCGCCGAACGGCAGGCCGCCGCCCAGGTCTTACAGCAATTGACCGAGGTCACGGGAGGCCGTTACATCACCACCGACGGCGGCTTTTTCCTGCTGACGAGCCGGGCCAAGTTGAAGCGCATTTTTACCGACCTGATTGACGAATGGCATAGTCAATACACGATCACTTATGAGCCGAACAACGTGCGCCAGCAGGGCCGTTGGCGCACGTTGCGCGTGCAATTGGAGCAGGCCGATCTGACAGCGCGCACGCGGCTGGGGTATCGTGAGGCTGTCCAATAACGCTTGAGCCTGGGTACGCACCGCTTCCAGCGTGCGGTCTTGGCAGCGGGCGTATTCCTTCCGGTAGGAATTCGTCACTTGCCGAGACTGCACGCTGGAAGCGGTGCGTACCCAGGTGGCTTCATGACAATTATGAGCATTGAATTGAACTTCTTTTTGCAACGCGACGAGTATTACGCCGCGCTGGAATTCTTCCGCAACCGGCGGCCCAACGCCTCTGCCGACAAACTGGTTGGGGCACTGCTGATTTTGTTGGGCGGCGCGCTGTGGCTGGTAACAGGGAAGGGCGCGCTTTTTGCCATCTTTTTGATCGTCGGTCTGGCCGTCGCGCTTTTGTCGGCTCCGCTGCGGCGGGTGCTATTCAATCAAAAGTGGGCGCGCGAGCCGTTGTTTAGCACCGAGCACACCATTGCGGCGGATGAGCAGGGCGTCTTCTTTCGTATGGGGCAGATCGAATCGAACCTGCCGTGGAATTACTACGAAAGCTTTCTGGAAAGCAGAGACGGGTTCTTGCTGGTTTATGGCGACTCGTTCAACTTCCTGCCGAAGCGCGTGTTTGCCGGGGAAACGGCGCAACAGCAGTTTCGGGAATTGATGGCGAAAAAGCTAACGTAAGCGGTCTTCCTCAGTTTTTCTCCTACACTGCCTTCCAATCAGCCTGACACTAGAGGATTAATCATCACTATCGTCAGGCACTGCTGGCCTATAGCGCGGGTAATATTTCAGTGCCAAATCGTCTTAATTAGCCATCCTTTCCTATCTCTATTTCTGCAAAATGGTCAGCTTGCACGATGCCGGACTTTGAAAAATTATGTATTCATACATCCGCGTCACCGAGGACGGCTGACGCAGTTAGTTTTGGGGGGGAGTAACGGCTCGGTTGGCAAAGGCGGCCAACAGCATCCCAGGTCAAGTTTGAAAGCCGGGTCGTTACCAGAAAACAAACTCAAAACATTCCCAAAAATTTTCCCACGAAGAAGCTGCCAAGCAAAGCGTCTCTTTCGTTGGGGAGCAATTGATCTGGTGTTGGAGGGTGGCATGGAAAAGCAGGAGATCATCAGGACTCCCGAAGCGAAAGGGATGCGCACGCAAATTTCCGACAAATCAGCGGTCATCACGGCCAAAGAGTTGCCAGTGCGCCTTGGGTTTCAACTCAATGAACGCCGCACGGCTGCGGTCGGACATTACGATTCCGAATCAGAATATTGCCAGGCAAAACAAGCAGCGGTAGCGCGTCCGCCCGCCACGCGGCGCACACGCAACCAGCAGGCTGACGCGCAACCCGCCGATCCGGCGTTGATTTTGCAAAGCTTGCGCCTGCCCACTGATTTTGCTGGGACAGAGACTGCGGGTTGGGCGCCGCCAGATGGGGCGATGGCGGTTGGGCCAGGGCATTTGCTGGTGGCTGTAAATGATACTTGCGTCGTGTTTGATAAGTCAGGCCGGCAGTTGCTTTTCGTTGAGTTGAGCGATTGGTTTGCGCCTGTCACGAACTCGGTCGGCGAGCAAATCGAGATTTTCAATCCGAAGGTCGTTTTTGATCATCAGCGGGGTTGCTGGTTGCTGGCCGCCTGCGCGCGCAACGCCGATCACACGCAAACGCGGTTTTTACTGGCGGTGTCACAGAGCAGCGATCCGCAAGATACGTGGTGGATTTGGTCGCTCGACGCCAGCTTTGATGGTTCCTTGAAAACCAGCCATTGGGCCGATGGCTTGGGGCTGGCCGTAGACAACACGGCGGTCTATCTGACCGCGAACATGTTCGACCCGCAGGCCCGCTTTGTTTACGCCAAGATTCGCACCCTGTTCAAACGCGAGGTTTATACCGGCAGCGCCTTGCACGGCTGGGATTATTGGGATTTGCGCAATCCGAACGGCACGCCTGCCTTTGGTGTGACACCCGCGCTGAATTTGGGCGGAACGGACGTGCAACATTTTCTGAACACGTTGCCCGACGGCAAAGGCCTGGCGCACTGGAGCATTCAGCACGCCGCCCAACGTTCGCCCCAACTGAGCCGCCGCCATCTGGCGACGCTGGAATACCGGCTGGCCCCGAACGGCAAGCTCTTCAATTCCGACACCGAAGTCGAAACGGGCGACACGCGTTTGAGCAACGTGGTTTTTAGAAATGGCTCGTTGTGGGCCGCGCATACCGTGTCGGCCAATTGGGGCGGCGATACAAATGTGGCGGCGATCCAATGGTTTCAAATCAATCCGATCACCGGTTCGGTCACGCAACAGGGCGTGTATGGCACACCGCACGCGCATTACTTTTGCCCGTCAGTGATGGTAGACCGGCACAACCGGATGATGCTGGTTTTCAATCGCACGGGGGAAACCGAATTCCCCGCGATCCGTTTCACCGGTCGCCGCGCCAGCGACCGCCCGAACACGCTGCAAGCGAGCGCTCTGCTCAAACAAAGCCCTGTGCCCGGCGGCAAAGTGTGGAGCGCTTGCAGCGGCGCGTCGCTTGATCCGAGCGGTTCCGATTTCTGGATCATCGGGCAGTACTCCATCGGTCGCAACGAATGGGCGACCTGGATCGGCGAAACGGCTTACGCCCCGCGCGCCACGGATTACAACACTCCTTCCGTCAGAAGCAGAAGCAGGGGTAGACGCGCTGTCTACGCCTGAGGCTGCGAATTGTGGGTCTAACTTGAAGCGGGTTCACACCTGTGTTTCGGACGATTGGCACCCTGTCCGGCACGCAGATGTGGCCCGCTAATTTTTTTGTTCAGCGCCTACGCAGCCAATACATGTTTTTCAATCGCTTTGGCGACGCCGTCGGCTTCATTGGTGTCAGTCACTTCAAAGCCCATCTGCTTCAATTCATCTTCCGCATTCCCCATCACAATGCCCGTGCCGGCATAACGCAGCATCGTCAGATCATTAAAATTGTCGCCGATGGCGAGGACTTCTTCGCGGGCGATGCCATGCTGGCTGGCGATTTCGGCCAGGCTGTCGCCTTTGGAAGCGGTGTGGCTGAGCGCGTCCAAAATCGTCAAATCAATCGCACGATAGCGCGTTTTGAAAAGCTGAATCCGGTCGCTCAGCACCGTTTGCAACTGTTCGGCAAACGCATCCATCGGATCGCACGCGCCCGAAAACATCATCTGAATCGGATCGTGGTCGAGGTAAGTGAGCAAGTCTTCGACCTCGCGCACGGCGTGCCAGTACTTTTCCAGGTAACGCTGCAAGGCACGGTTGCTGGCCGAAATGCCTTCCAACACCATCACGCCGTGACCGTGCGGGTCGTCGCAACAAATCACATCCGCGCCGAATGCGCGGCCCGCGTGCACGACCTGCTGCGCCAACCCCACCTTGAGTGGGTGATAGCCCAGCGTCGCCAGTGTCGTCACGTCTTTAGTCAACGCGCCATTGTGCGAAACCAGCAGCACGTCCAATTGCAATTCCTGAATCAGTTGATGCGCTGAACCAAAGCGGCGACCGGTGACCAGCGCGACCTTGACACCTTGGGCTTGCGCAGCGGTGATAGCGGCGCGCGTGCGCGGCGTGAGTTCGCTACGATAGGTGAGTAATGTCCCGTCAATGTCGAGCGCGATGAGTTTGATTGGCATAGCGCGAAGCTACCATCCCACCTAAGACAATTTCAAATTCGGGATTTGAAATTTGAAATTGAAATGCCGTCGGCCCGCGTGTAGGCTCTCCGCGCATCCCAAACACAAGGAAACACCACGAACGTTATGACAAAAAAAGCATTGATTACCGGTATCACCGGCCAGGACGGCAGTTATTTGACCGAGCTGCTGCTCGGCAAAGATTACGAAGTCTACGGCATCATGCGCCGTTCCAGTTCGTTCAACACCGGGCGCATTGACCACCTTTACCAAGACCCGCACCTGCAGGGACGGCGGTTGCATCTGGTTTACGGCGACCTGAATGACGCCAGTTCGCTCAATAAGATTTTGCGCGACGTGCAGCCGGATGAGATTTATAACCTGGGTGCGCAATCACACGTGCGCGTTAGCTTCGATATTCCCGAATACACGGCGGAAGTCGGCGCGATGGGCACGTTACGCTTGCTCGAAGCCATCCGCGAAACGGGCTTGAAACACACACGCTTCTATCAGGCCTCTTCGTCTGAACTGTACGGCAAAGTGCAGGAAGTGCCGCAGACCGAACGCACGCCGTTTTATCCGCGCAGTCCCTACGCCGTCGCCAAACTGTATTCATACTGGATCACGGTCAATTACCGCGAGAGCTATGGCCTGTATGCCTGCAACGGCATTCTCTTCAACCACGAATCGCCCCGGCGCGGCGAAACCTTTGTCACGCGCAAAGTCACCCGCGCGGCAGCGGCCATCAAACTGGGCTTGCAAGACAAACTTTATCTCGGCAACCTCGACGCCAAGCGCGACTGGGGCTACGCACCGGAGTTTGTCGAGGCGATGTGGCGGATGTTGCAACAGGACGAGCCGGACGATTTTGTGATTGCCACGGGCGAGACGCACACGGTGCGTGAACTTTGCGAAACTGCCTTTGGTCATTTGGGGCTGGATTACCAACAGCACGTCGAGATTGACCCGCGCTACTTTCGCCCGGCCGAAGTGGATTTGCTGATTGGCGATCCATCCAAAGCCAAACAGAAACTGGGCTGGCAATCGCAGGTTACGTTCAAGGAATTGGTGCGGATTATGACCGAGGCTGATCTGATGGATTTGCAGGGCAAACAACGGCCTGTTGGCTAAATCAGGTTGCTGAAGTAAGCAAGGTTTCAGTTCACCGCAAGACGGCGAAGCCTTTGGAGTGCGGCGGCCTGGTGCCGCTTTCCGTTTGAGGCTAACTGCTTTAGGTTCTACTGCGTTCGTCAGGGGCAAACAAAAAGCGGCGTCAGGCCGCCGCACTCCAAAGATAAAGCACACGCGGCTGATTACAGCAAAAAAGCGCGTGCTTTTTTCTTTGGGGTGATTACGTTATCATCGCCGCTCTTTTTGACCGTAAACAATAACCCACAGGTGAGAACGCAGAGGATTATGGCGACTGAAGCAACAACGCTCGATCTAAAAACGACTGTCAACCTACCCAAGACCGACTTCCCGCTCAAAGGCAATCTGGCGCAAAACGAACCGCTGCGTTTGCAAAAGTGGGAGGCTCTCGGCCTTTACGAGAAATTGCGTGAAGCGCGCGCGGGCCAGCCCTTGTTCGTTTTGCACGATGGGCCGCCGTATGCCAACGGCAATATTCACATCGGCACTGCGCTCAACAAGATTCTCAAGGATTTCGTCGTCAAATCGCGTTCGATGATGGGGTATTGGGCGCCCTACATTCCCGGCTGGGATTGTCACGGCCTGCCCATTGAGATCAAGGTCGAAGAGGAACTCAAAAAGAACAAGCAGGAACTCGACCGCCTGACCATTCGCAAGGCGGCGCGTGTTTACGCCGACAAGTATGTCGGCTTGCAGCGCGAAGATTTCAAACGGCTGGGCGTGTTTGGCGAATGGGAAGACCCTTACATCACGATGGCCCCGCGCTATCAGGCCAACATCGTGCGCGCCTTCGGCAAATTCGTAGAGCGCGGCGCGGTTTATAAAGGCTCGCGCCCGGTGCATTGGTGCATCAGTTGTGTCACCTCACTGGCCGAGGCCGAAGTTGAATATGCCGATCACACGAGCTATTCGGTCTATGTGAAATTCGCCTTCCCAGATGCGGCGAAAGTTGATCAGGCGTTGGCGGGCAAGAATGTCAGCATCATCATCTGGACGACAACGCCGTGGACGCTGCCCGCGAACCTGGGCATCAGTCTCAATCCGAAATACGAGTACAACGCCGTTGCTGTCGGTGATGACGTCTTCATCGTTGCCAACGGTTTGTTGGAAGCGGTCGCGCAGAAACTTGGCTGGGAGAGCTACGAAATCATTGGCACCTACAGCGGCGAGGCATTCGACCGGCTGAAAGCGCGCCATCCCTTCGTTGACCGCGACAGCTTGTTGATGCTGGGCGATCACGTCACGCTTGATGCGGGCACGGGCGCTGTGCACACCGCGCCGGGGCATGGGTACGAAGACTTTCTGATTGGCCGCGAGTACGGGCTGGAAATCTATAACCCGGTGGATTCGCGCGGCTATTTCATGAAAGACGTCGAGCATTTTGCCGGACAACGCGTGGTTGCTTTGAACAAGAACGATGCCGATGCCAACAAAGCCGTTATCGCGCATCTCGAAGCCATCGGCGTGTTGCTCAAATCCGAAAAGTTCAACCACTCCTATCCGCATTGTTGGCGCTGCCGCAACCCGGTGATCTTCCGCGCGACGCCGCAATGGTTCATCTCGATGGAAAAGAGTGGCCTGAATGCTGAAGCAGTCGCGGCCTGCGACAAGGTCGAATGGCATCCGTCGTGGGGCAACGAGCGGATGAAGAACATGTTCAAGGATCGCCCCGATTGGAACATCTCGCGCCAGCGCGCCTGGGGTGTCCCGATCACGGTCTTTTATTGCGAAGATTGCGGCGAAACGCTGCTTGATCCCAAGGTCATCAACCACGTCGCCGATCTGTTTGAGCAAGATTCCGCCGACGCCTGGTACGAACGCAGCGAAGCAGAATTGCTGCCACCCGGCACCAAATGCGCCGCCTGCGGTTCCGGCAAGCTCAGCAAAGAGCACGACATTCTGGACGTATGGTTCGATTCGGGCTGTAGCTGGATTTCGACGCTCGAACCGCGCGGCTTGCCTTATCCGGCGGATGTGTATCTGGAAGGTGGCGATCAGTTCCGCGGCTGGTTCAATTCGTCGCTGGTCATCGGCCTCGCCGTCAAAGGCACGCCGCCCTATCACCAGATCATCACGTATGGGTGGGCGGTGGATGGCGAAGGCAAGAAGATGTCGAAATCGCTCGGCAACACGGTCGAGCCGGAAAAGGTGATCAAACAGAGCGGTGCCGAAATCATCCGCCTCTGGTGCGCCGCACTCGATTACCACGAAGACATGCGCATCTCGAATGAAATCCTGACGCGCATCTCGGACGCCTATCGCAAGCTGCGCAACACGGCGAAGTATTGCCTGGGCAATCTCGCTGGCTTCGATCCAGCCACAGAACGCGTGCCTTTCGCGGAATTGCAGGAGCTTGACCGTTGGGCGTTGGGCGCCTTCAACGAAGTCGTCAAGAAGGTGCTCACCGGCTATGAGCAATACGATTTTATGACGGTCTATCAAACGCTCTATTCGTTTGCGACGGTCGAGTTGTCCTCGCTCTACTTCGACATCATCAAGGATCGTCTTTATACCTACGCGCCCAAATCGCTCGCGCGGCGTTCGGCGCAAACAGCACTCTATGAGATTGTGCATCGGATGGCGCGCTTGCTTGCACCAATCCTTGCGTTCACTGCTGACGAAATTTGGGAAAACATCCCTGGTGCAACAGCAACAGAAGAATCTGTTCACCTAGCACTTTTCCCTGAATATGAAAGCGATTGGTACGACAAAAAGTTATTAAGTGGTTACGAATCGTTATTTAAGTCTCGCAGTGTGGTAACTCCTTGGATAGAAAAGCGTCGTGCAAATAAGGAGATCGGTGCAAGCTTAAGGGCGAAATTACTTATTGATACGAACGATAACGAGTTACTCAATATTTTGTACTCGTTAAGCGAGGAGCAACGCAATGCCTTCTACATAGTTTCACAAGTGGTTCTGACGAAAATTGAGGCAGATACGTTAAAAACGGTGTATCGAATAGATTTAGCCGATGGGGTGAAATGCGAACGCTGCTGGCATTACACCACGGATGTTGGGGCGGACACGAGGTATCCGGGCGCGTGCGGCCGTTGCGTAAAGAACCTGGAGGAAATGTTGGGTACAGCCTAGTCTGGCAAACAAATGGAGGCCATATGTCAGAAGAACAAACGAAAGAATTGAATGGTAATTCGACCAACCCTTTGCCGATTGAAGAATTGGTGACACGGCACTTTAACGTCCTGATGACGCGGTTCGATCAAGTCGAGACGCGCCTTGGTCAAGTCGAGACGCGGCTCGGTCAGGTTGAAACGCAATTCAATGCCCGCTTCGATCATCTCGAAATTCGGATGGATCAAGCCGAACAGGATGTGCGCGAGGTGAAAACAGAAGTGCGCGAGTTGAGAACCGAGGTGCACGAAGTAAAAACCGAAGTGCAAGGAGTCAATGCGCATCTTTTCAAAATCGAAGAGCGCATCCGTGACCTGGATGACAAAGTGGATGCTTTTGTCCGCGAATCGCTTTTTCTCAAACGTGAGTTGCGTGATTTCCAGGCCTCGCTTAGTCCAAGGGCCTAGAACTATGCCGCTCAACTATGACAACCGCCGCTTCACCTCTGTCCGCAACTCCGCGAATGGCGAAGTCAGCGCCGCGACCGTGTTTGAATATCACCAGAGCGGCGCGCTGGTATGGGCGACCTACAGCGGTGGTTCGATTGTTTACGGGACGCTGATCGCCAAGATAGACGAACGGGATTACTTGGATATGCGCTATCAGCATCTGAATACGGCGGGCGAGTTGAGGACAGGCCGTTGTCATTCGAGGCCCGAAGTTTTACCCGATGGCCGCTTGCAGTTGCACGAGCAATGGCAATGGACGTCAGGTGACGGTTCGGCAGGCACGTCAGTGATAGAAGAAATACGGGATTGAGGTACCACGCAGTACGATGAACAGAAAGTATGCTTTTTGGCTGCTGTCCTTTCTCACCCTGATCGCCGATCAGGCGACCAAGTTTTGGGCGACAGCGCGGCTTAAGCCGGTCGGCATGATTGAGGTCATTCCGGGTTACGTTCGCTTTAGTTACGCGCTCAATCGCGGCGTGGCCTTTAGTCTATTTGCCGATGTGCAATTCAATATCAAATGGGTGTTGGCCGCAATTTCGGGGTTGGCGGCCATGATGGTCGTGCATTATCTGGCGCGCACGCCGTTCGCCCAGCGCCTGATGTGTTGGTCATTGTCGTTGTTGCTGGCGGGCATCTTGGGCAATCTGATTGATCGCATCCGGCTGGGCGAAGTGGTGGATTTCATCGAATTGCACTGGCGCGATCAATTCACCTGGCCGACCTTTAATATCGCGGATTCGGCGATTTGCATTGGCGCGGTTTTGCTGGCCTTGGAATTGTTGAAAGAAGAGCGCGCGGGCCACGCAAAGCCCGTTGCTGCGGCTGCCAATCCAAACCCCGCACCTGAAGAGGCCAGCTCGGCGGAATAGCCGCACCTTTTCGCAGGATAAAACACGCATGTTTCCAGACCTCTTCAAACTTCCATTTACCAATTTCACGCTCAACAGCTATGGCTTGTTGCTGGCGATTGCCTTCATCACCGGCCTGTTCGTCATGTCGCGGCTGGCCAAACGCGACGGTTTGCCGCAAGAGCGCGTGTACGATCTGGGCCTGTGGGTGCTGGCTTCGTCGCTGATCGGCTCGAAGCTGCTGATGATCATCACCGAATGGGATGTTTATTATCGTGATCATCCAGGCCAGATTTTCTCGCTGGATTTCTTCCGTTCGGGCGGTGTGTTTTATGGCGGTTTTATCGCCGCGATCATCGCGTCGGTGGTGGCGATGCGGCTTTACAAACTGCCCTGGTGGCGCACGGCGGACGCCTTTGCGCCGGGCATCGCCATCGGCCAGGCGATTGGGCGCCTGGGTTGTTACAGCGCGGGCTGTTGCTGGGGTGTGCCGACGACTTCGGCGCTGGGCGTGCAATTCAAAGAGCGCGGCCACGAGATCACCGGCGTGCCGACCATCGTGGCGCACCTGACCGATCCGGTGCAGCGCGAACTCTGGTCGAACAAGCTGGGCGGGTTGCTCGCGCCGCTCAAACTGCATCCGGTGCAGCTTTACGAAACGGGCGCGACCTTTGTGATCTTTCTGGTGTTACTGGCAGTCACGGGCCGCCGCCGCTTTCACGGGCAGGTGATGCTGGCGTATGCAATGCTGTACGCCGTGGTGCGCTTCACCATCGAACACTGGCGCGACGATCCGCGCGGCGAAGTCTGGAACCTTTCGACCTCGCAATTCATCGCGATTATTTTGTTTGTCGCCTCGCTCATTGCCTACATCTGGCGCGTGCGCAAGGTGACAACTACAGAACTGGCCGAGAATGCTGTCTGAACAAATGAAGCAGTGGTTGAAACCCTAGGCCTCGGCGCGCGGGTGTTTAGAGTTCCGCCTTTAGGCGGCGGCGCGTAGCGCCGGAATTACGCGCCTGCGGCGCGCCACCGCCTAAAGGCGGAACTCTAAACACCCGCGCGCGACGCGGTCTGGTTGAAGCTGAGTGTAGCCAATCCGCAATCCGCAATCTCATGCGTCTCGCTTACTTTAGTCCGCTCCCCCCCAGCAAATCCGGCATCGCCGATTACAGCGCCGAGTTGTTGCCGGCGCTGGCGCGGGGCGCGGACTTGTCCGTCTTTGTCGAAAAGCCGGATGAGTTGCGCGTGAATAAAAACAGCCAGCCGTATCAGGTCTTCGACGCGACGCACTTCGACGAATTGCACGGCCAGCAGCCTTTCGATCTGTGCCTCTATCATCAGGGCAACAACCCGCATCACGAATACATTTACGAACGCGCGCTGGCGACGCCGGGCTTGCTGGTCTTGCACGAACACTGTTTGCACCACCTGATCGCGTGGAAGACGCTGGGCCGCAAGGATGAGGCGGGGTATTGGAATGAGATGTTTTACGCCTATGGGCGGCGCGGCGCGCGTGTGGCCGTGGCGCGCGAAAACGATGCGGCCAGCGAATATCAACAGTTCCTCTTGCCGATGAATCGCCGCGTCGTCAGCCGCAGCCTGGGCATCGTGGTGCATAACGAATACGCCGCCGCGCAGCTTGAATTCGCGCCGGGCCAGGCGCTGCCGGTCGAGATCATCCCGCATCACCTGTCACCGCGCGTTTATGAACTGGATCAACTGGACAAGCTGGAATGCCGCCGCGCCTTTGGCTTGCCCGAAGACGCCTGGATCATCGCGTCGTTCGGCTTCGTCACCCAGTCAAAGCGCATTCCGACGTTGCTGAAAGCCTTCAAACGGCTGCAAGCGGTCGTGCCCAACGCGATGTGTCTGATCGTCGGCGAGGATCATTGGAAGTGGAGCGCCGCGCCTTTGATTGCCGAGATGGGTTTGCAACGCCATGTGCGACTGACCGGCTACACGGTCGAACGCGATTTCTTCCGCTATCTGAAAGCCGTGGATGTCGTCGTGAATCTGCGCTATCCGACGGCGGGCGAAACGTCGGGCACGTTGATTCGCGCGCTAGGCGCAGGCAAACCGGTCATCGTGTCTGACCACGGCCAGTTCGGCGATTTGCCCGATGATGTTTGTCTGAAAGTCACCGCTGGGCCGGAAGAAGAGCGCGAACTGGCGGCGCGATTGCGCGCGCTGGCTTGCCGTCCGAACCTGCGCGAAGGCTTGGGCGAACGGGCGTCGGCCTGGATTCGGGAAAACAACGAGGTGCAACGCTCGGCGGCGCGCTACCTGCAATTCGCCGAGCAGTTGATCGAAGGGCGCAAGCGCGGCAAAGCCCGGCAGCCGCAGCCCGTCGAATACAAACTCGATTTCAAAGAGGCCGCAACGATCAAGTTCGAGCACGCCGAGGCGCTGGATTACCTGCGCAACTTTTTCACCGACGATCCGAACGCCAGCGATTACATCCGCGTGCATGCGCGCCGCCTGTTGCGCACCGTTGAGTTGGTACCCAAAGGTTCCGCGTCGCAGCGTGCGCTCGAATTGAGCAGCTATCTGCATCTGCCGCTGCTGCTGCGGCATTACGGCGGGTATGGCGAATTGGCGGTGACCAACTGGTGGAAGGGCGAAACGCGTGAGCAGCAGCAAACCGTGCGGCACGCCGAAACGGGCGAGACGCTGAGCCTGCCGATGCACAACGTCAATGTCGAACGCGACCGGCTGCCGTTCCCCGACAATCATTTCGATGTCGCGCTCTGTTGCGAACTGATCGAGCATTTGCAGGAAGACCCCGTGCATATGCTGGCCGAGTTGCACCGTGTGGTGAAATGGGGCGGCCTGGTCATTGTCACGACGCCCAACATTGCCAGCGCCTTCAGCGTGCGCGAAGCGTTGGCCGGACGCACGCCCAACATCTATTCGCTTTACAACCGCCAAAGCGTGGGCGACCGCCACGCCCGCGAATACACGCCCGGCGACGTGCAGGCGGCGCTCGAAGCCGCCGGGTTCAAGGCCGTCCGGCTGTTCACCGAAAACGTCTGGCACGAGACGGAAGAAGATTTCTTGCGCTGGCTGGACGCGACCACCGAAGTGCAACGCGAACTGCGCGGCGATAACATTTACGCGGTGGGAAGGAAGCAGAGCGCGCAGATCGAGCGGTTTCCTGAGAATTTGTATGACTGAGCGGTAAAAGTGCCATGAGAATTTCAGATGGAAAAATTGAATTTGCAGAGAGTGATCTGAAAGAAGTTTTCGGGTTATTTACAAGCTGTTCAAAACAAGAACTAGATTGGAATTACGATCCCGCCCGGCAAGATTTTTTCGAGCAAATAGTTTTGTTGGAAGAGTACGAACTGACTCAAGAAAGGCGCGAGTTTGCTTTGGACGCTTTGCGAGCAACTCTGTTCTTTCTCTACCACGCAGGTTATCAATTGGAAAAAGATGGCAGAGTTGTGAGTCTGGTAGGGATTACAGATTATTTTGTTTAGCTAAGTTTTGGGCCTGTTTTCGCCGCGTTAGCGGCGGCTGAATTTAGCCGTGGGTTTTCAACCCACGGTGTTTGTCGAGCGAGCAACCCGCGTCGCGTTAGCGACGCTTGAATGAATAATTCCCGAATTTTCAATCGTCGCTGACGCGACGAAACTGCTTCGTTTTGCTACCGTGGGTTGAAAACCCACGGCTAAATTCAGCCGCCGCTAACGCGGCAAAGACAGGTTTCCGAATATCAGAAAACTTGGTTCTCTTACGTATTAGGCGGCTGCTTTGATCCTCGTTAATAACGTCTCCAAACTCTATCGCATCTACGACAACCCCGCCGGGCGGTTGAAAGAAATCCTGCTGCGCGGGCGGCGCAAATATCACCGCGATTTTTGGGCGTTGCAGGATGTCAGTTTGGAGGTCAATCAGGGCGAGACCGTCGGCATCATCGGGCGCAACGGCGCGGGCAAGACGACGCTGCTGCAAATCATCGCGGGCGTCTTGCAGCCTACGCACGGCGAAGTGACGGTCGAAGGCCGTGTGACCGCGTTGCTGGAATTGGGCAGCGGCTTCAACCCCGAATACACTGGGCGCGAGAACATTTTGCTGAGCGGCCAGATTCTGGGGTTTTCGGAAGCCGAGATGCTGCAACGTCTGGATGTGATCGTGCAATTCGCTGAGTTGGAAAATTTCGTAGACCAACCGGTCAAGACGTATTCGACCGGGATGCTGATGCGGCTGGCCTTTGCGGCGGCGATTCACGTTGACCCCGATGTGTTAATCGTGGACGAGGCGCTATCAGTCGGCGATGTTTACTTCCAACGCAAATCGCTCGACCGCATGGAATACTTCCGCAAGTCGGGCAAGACCGTGCTGCTGGTTTCGCACGATCCGTCCATGATCCAACGCTTTTGCACGCGCGCCGTCTGGATCGAAGGCGGCCGCGTCGCACTGACCGGCGATGCGCGCAAGGTCGTTACGGCCTATCAAGCCTTTTGCGCGCGGCTGGAAGAAGAGCATCTGCGCAACATGGCGGCGAACAGCGGCATTCGTTCGCAGGAACACGAACAGATTTTGCGCGAACTGGAATTGACCGGCTCGCGCTGGGGCAACGGCAAGATTCGCTTCACCAACGTAGAGATGCTCAACGCGGCGGGCGAGGCGCGCTGGGTCTTTCGCACCGGCGAAGCGGTGACGATCCGGTTGCATTACAAAGCCGACAGTGATTATCCGCAGCCGATCTTTGCCGTGGATGTGCATCGTTACGACGGCATTTTCGTCGCCAGCGTCAACAACCACGACACGCACCCGCAAGCCCTGCCGATCAGCAAAGGCGAGGGCTTCGTTGATTTGCACATTGCCCGGCTCGAATTGCCGTTCAATGCTTATTTCCTTTCGCTCAAGGTTTATACCGAGAATGGCGCGCCCGATTGGCGTGATCCGGCGGACATTCACAACCAGATGTATCAATTTGATGTCATCACTGACCGCGTGATTCACGGGTTAGTGCAACTTGAGGCGAAATGGTCTGCACCTGACTTGTTGCCTGCGCCCGCTCGCAGCCTTTCCAACGTCGCAGGTTGACGCTGTGTTGCGGGCCGCCCAATAATCGCTGCCGTTGCTCGCCTTCCTGAATGAAGCTGAGGGGGAGAATTTGCTATGAGTGAACCGATTGCCGTGCCGATTAGCCAGCCGCCAATGCCCGCAGGCACCGGGCGTTTTGTCGAACTCACAGAGCCGCCAGTGTCGCATTGGCTGGAACGACCGCCGACGCAGGACGAATTGCCATACGAAGATGGAGAGCCGATGGAGACTGATCGCCACCTGCTGCAAATTTATCTGTTGCGCGAAATCTTGACGTTACACTGGGCCGAGCGCCGCGACTTTTTCGTGGGCGGCAATATGTTCGTTTACTTCAGCCCCGATCAGGACAAGACGGAGCATTATCGCGGGCCGGATTTTTTTGTCGTGCTCGGCGTTGATGGTCTGAGAGAGCGTAAAAGCTGGGTGGTCTGGGAAGAGAAAAAGGGGCCGGATGTGGTGGTCGAGTTTTTATCCGACCGCACCGCAAAATTTGACCGCACCGAGAAGAAGCGGATTTATGAAACGATGCTGCGCGTGCCGGAATACTTCTGGTTCGACCCGTTCAGCGGCGAATTGGCCGGCTTCACCTTGCGCGACGGCAAGTATTTTCCGCTCGAGCCGGACGAGCGCGGGCGGCTCGTCAGCCAACAATTGGGGCTGGCATTGACTTATTGGACGGGCGAATACCTGCGCGTAACCGCCACCTGGCTGCGTTGGGAAACGCTTGACGGAACGCTGTTGCCAACAGATCGCGAGGCCAAGCAAGCGGCCCAGCAACAAGCGCAAGCGGCTCAGCAACGCGCTGAATTGCTGGCCGCCAAATTGCGCGAGTTAGGCATTGACCCTGATGCGCTGACCTAATGGTTGGTCGCGCGCACAACCATGCGAGCCGACCTGCTGCCGAGCGCACACAAGATAACGGATGAAACCTGTTGGGTTCATCTCGACCCGGAACCACACCACTATGCCGCTACGGAATTTGCTCGCTTCTCTCTTTTTGTTGGCGCTGGCAGTTACTGTCTCAGCCCAAACCGCTCAATACGATGTGCTAATCAAAAACGGCACCGTGTATGACGGCTCAGGCCGCGCGCCGCGCCGCGCTGATGTCGGATTGCGCGATGGCAAGATCGTTATCATCGGCAATTTGAAAACCGCCAAGGCCAAGACTGTGCTTGATGCGCGCGGGCTGGCCGTCGCGCCCGGCTTCATCAACATGCTCTCGTGGGCGGTGGATGATCTGGTGATTGACGGGCGCAGCCTGGGCGACATCAAGCAAGGTGTGACGACCGAGATTTTTGGCGAAGGCGATTCGATGGGGCCGCTCAACGCCGCGATGAAACAACGGCGGCAGGCCGATCAGGGCGATCTGAAATACCCGATCGAATGGACGACGCTGGCCGAATACCTGCAAACACTCGAACGCAAGGGTGTCGCCTGCAATGTCGCTTCGTTTATTGGCGCGACGACCATCCGTGAATACGTCATCGGGTTGGAAGATAAAAAAGCGACGCCGGAACAGCTTCAGCAAATGCGCGAACTGGTGCGCCAAGAAATGGAAGCGGGCGCGCTCGGCATCGGTTCGTCGCTGATTTACGCGCCAGCCTTTTACGCGCCGACTGAAGAGTTGATCGAATTGTGCAAAGTCGCCGCGCAATACCAGGGCAAATACATCTCGCACATGCGCAGCGAAGGCGCGCGCCTGCTCGAAGGCCTTGACGAACTCATCCGCATCGCGCGCGCGGCCCACATCCCCGCCGAGATTTATCACCTCAAAGCCGCGGGCCGCGCCAACTGGCCAAAGCTGGAACAGGCCATCGCGCGCATCGAGCAGGCGCGCAAAGCCGGTCTGAAAATCACCGCCGATATGTACACCTATCCGGCAGGCTCGACCGGTCTGGACGCCGCGATGCCGCCCTGGGTGTTGGATGGCGGATATGACGCGCTCTTCAAACGGCTGCGCGATCCTGAAACGCGCCAGAAAATCGCCGCCGAGATGCGCACGCCGACTGACAAGTGGGAAAACCTGTATCACGCCGCCGGTTCGGGCGAACGTGTGTTGCTGGTCGGGTTCAAATCAGAGCAACTCAAACCGCTGACGGGCAAGACGCTGGCCGAGGTGGCGAAACTGCGCGGCAAAGATGATTTCGAGACGATCATGGATTTGGTGCTGGAAGATCAATCGCGCGTTGATACGGTCTATTTCATGATGTCCGAAGAGAACATCAAACGGCAGCTCAAATTGCCCTGGGTCTCGTTCGGTTCCGACGCCGGTTCGCTGGCGACCGAAGGCGTGTTTTTGAAATCATCCACGCACCCGCGCGCTTACGGCAATTTCGCCCGGCTGTTGGGCAAATATGTGCGCGATGAAAAGGTCATCCCGCTGCCCGAAGCGATTCGCCGCCTAACCAGTTTGCCCGCCACGAATCTGGGCCTGGACAAACGCGGCTTGCTCAAAGCGGGCTATTTCGCCGATGTTGTCGTTTTCGATCCCAAAACAATTGCCGACAAAGCGACGTTTGAACAGCCGCATCAATACGCCGTCGGGATGCGGCATGTTTTTGTGAATGGCGTGCTGGTGTTGAAAGACGGCGCACACACCAACGCCAAACCGGGCCGCGCGTTGTGGGGGCCGGGCAAGGTGAAGTAGCTCAGGTTCATAGAAAACGAACTATTCAGCCGCTGATCAACGCCGATAGCCGCCGATAGCCGCCGATTGATTCTGATCCGCGTCACTTCTGCGTCAATCCGCGGCTGAGTTCAGAAAGAAGTAAAAGTCATGCGCATCGCCAAAATCGTCCGCTCAAATTCACACGTAGATTATGTCGCCCGCGTCTTCGGCCAACGTGAAATTGCCGAAGATGTCACGCCGAACGATTACCGCTTCGGCCAATTCGTCAAGATCGCCGGGCACGCGGGTGCGGTCGTCGGGGTGATCTACAATTCATTCCTGCTGAATTCGGCCTATGGCGACTTCGGGCCGCGCTTGTCCACGTCGCAGGAGCAGAACGCCATCTTCAGCCCGGACTATTTGAACGAACAGGGCGTGCTGATCGGCCTGTTGCTGGTTGGCTGGCACGACGGCCAACGCTATCAGCAGGGACTCTCACGCGAAGTGCTGCCGATCAATGCCGATGTCGAAACGCTCAGCGACGAAGAGGTGCGCGCCTTTCATCACACGGCGGCAAACGGGTTGGAATTGAAGTATTACAACCACGTCACGACGCACGCGGGCTATTTCACCTTTCAACTGCTCTCGACCATCGTGGATCAATTGGAAGGACTGTGCGAAGAGCGCGACCGTGCGCGCTTGCAAGTCTTGCGCAAGTCGCTCGCGTGGCAGCAAACGATGGCGACAATGCGCTGAACAATTCCTCGAAGGGCCCTCCAATGGCGAAGCCGCGTGGCAAGCATTTCGCAAGCAGAACGTGAAAGCGGCGCTGGGGAATTGACCCAAGCCGCTTTCGTGCGGTTGCCGCAAGGGTTGGATGAAGGCCGCGATTCCGACGTTCAGCGTTATCTTGCGATGCACCGCCGAATGCAATCCTGGCTCGACCGCAAACGCGTTGCTGCGACCTACAACGAACGCGGCAAAGTCGAAGGCGTCAAATCCCCGCAACTGACCGTCGTGCTCACCAACCCCAGCAACGAACAACAAGCCTTGCTCGAATGCCAGCAACCGGTGTATGAATTGCGCGCACAAAAGCTGGAAGCCAAAAACGCCGCCCCGCACGCACGGCTGCGCGCGTTGGAGCGGCGGGTGGGTAGCCGTCACCACAAGCAATAACACCCGCATCGCTAGATCCGCATAGATGTTGGCAGGGGAGAAAGCTGGCGCGTATCGTGCCTGCGCTATTATCCCACGTCAGCCCTCGATTAACTTTACCCGGAGGGAACCATGCGAAACGCCGCAAGCATACTTTTCACTTTCGCCATCATAGTCGCTTGGGTTACCTGCTACACGCGCAGCGCGCAGGCGCAAACCACGGCCTTTACTTATCAAGGCAAACTGACCGACGCGGGCCAGCCTGCTAATGGCAATTTCGATTTGCAATTCAAACTCTTTGACACCGCCACCGTTGGCACGGGCGTGCAACAGGGCGGCACGCTGACCAACGCGACCGTCACCGTCAGCAATGGCGTGTTTACCGTCACGCTCGATTTCGGCGCGAATGTGTTTAGCGGGGCGGCGCGCTGGCTGGAAATCAGTGTGCGTCCGGCAGGTAGCGTGAATGCTTACACGGTGCTCACGCCGCGCCAGCCGATCAATTCAACGCCCTACGCGATTCAAACTTTGCACGCGGCGAGTGCCGATGTGTTGACAAGCGCGTGCGTCGCGTGTGTGCAAGGCGCGCAAATCGCCGGTTTGCCCACGGGCAGCACGAATTACATTCAAAACAGCACAGCCCAACAGGCATCCAGCAATTTCAATATCAGCGGCAACGGTTTGATCAACGGCAATTTGGGCATCGGCACCGCCACGCCGAACGACAAGCTGACGGTGCAAACTCCAACCAGTAGTTTTGGGATCACGCACACGGACGGCATTGCGAGCGTCGGGACATACATCGGCGCGGGCAGCAGCGGATACGGCGGGTGGTTCGGCACGAAATCGAATCACCCGTTGTTTTTCTATACCAACGGTGGCAGCGCACAAATGGCTTTGACGACTGCCGGCAATCTGGGAATCGGCACGTCGAACCCGCTCAGCAAGTTCACAATCAGCGGTGCCGGCGGCACGTTCAATACAGCGGGACTACCGCGCTTCGACCTTTTCAACACAGGCTGCAATTGTGGTATGTCGCAATTCGTGACCACTTCCGGTTACTGGGGACTGGCGACCTCGGCGGGACAAGGCTGGATGGCAGTGGGACCGACCGGTGACGTTCAAATTGGCGGGACTGCGGCTTACAACAACACCAGGGTGACCGTCTCTTCTCCAACCAACAGCTACGGCGTCTTGCAGTCAGACGGCAATATCGCCGTCGGTACGTATGCCGGCGGATTGGGCGGATGGTACGGAACGCAAAGCAATCACCCGCTTTTTTTCTTCACCAACAACGGCAATGCCCAGATGACCTTGTCAACGGCGGGCAACGTCGGCATCAATGCCATCACGCCGCTGGCGCGTTTGCACGTCAACGGCGGCACAAGCTGGTTTCAAGGCGATTCGACGCCGCTTACCGCCGCCGCTGGTCGCGGCGTCGCCGTCGGAATGAACAATGCGGGAGGCTACGTCTTTGCTTATGACTATGCTTTGGGTGCTCCCGTGCAACTCAACATGAATTTGCCCGGTGGCAGTATCAACCTCAATGGTTTCGTCACCCTTAACAGTATTGATACTTCTTTTGGAGGAGGCGTTCCGCTGTGTTGGAATCTAAGCTTGAACAACAGAATCGCGTCCTGCTCTTCTTCCTCAATACGTTATAAAACCAATCTGGCCGCTTTCCCCTCTGGAATGGCGTTGGTTCGGCAACTGCGCCCGGTGACCTTTGATTGGAAAGCGAATGGCCAACACGATGTCGGCTTCGTCGCCGAGGAAGTGGCTGAAGTCAATCCGTTATTCGTGACCTACAACCAAGACGGCCAGGTCGAGGGCGTGAAATATGATCGGCTGGGCACAGCCTTCGTCAACGCGTTCAAAGAACAGCAGGCGCAGATCGAATCGCAAACACAACACCTTCACACGCTGCAAAACCAACTCAAACAACAACAGCAACAGCTCGACACCTTGCGCAAGCTCGTTTGCCAAACCAACCCGCAAGCCACGGCTTGCCAGGAGTAATCCGATGCAACAAAAAATCGTTGCTGCTTTGGTTGTCATTTTGCTTTCGGCTGGCGCGCTCTATGCGCAGACGACTGCGTTCACCTATCAAGGCAAGCTGACCGACGCGGGTCAGCCTGCTAATGGCAATTTCGATTTGCAATTCAAACTCTTCGACACCGCCACCGTTGGCACGGGCGTGCAGCAAGGCGGCACGCTGACTAACGCGACCGTCGCCGTCAGCAATGGCGTGTTTACCGTCACGCTCGATTTCGGCGCGAATGTGTTTAGCGGGGCGGTGCGCTTTCTGGAAATCGGCGTGCGTCCGGCAGGCAGTGTGAATCCGTACACGGTGCTCGCGCCGCGCCAGCCGGTGCTGTCCACGCCTTACGCGATTCAAACGCTGAATGCCACGACGGCGGTCAATTTCAGCGGCGCGCTGGCGGGCGATGTGACGGGCACGCAAAGCGCCACCTCGATCAGCAACAACGCTGTTACGACGGCGAAGCTGGCTGATGGCAGCGTCACCAATGCGAAGATCACGGATGTCGCAGGCAGCAAGCTCACCGGCACAATCAGCAGCAGCAACCTGCCCGTGCCTTTGTCGCTGAGCGGCAACACCGCTACGCCTACGCCCATCTTCGCTGCCACGAACGCCGGCACGGGCGACGCGGTGCAAGCCACGAACAGCAACACTGGCGCCAACATCGCAGCCGTGCGCGGCATCATCAGTTCGACTACGCCAGGCGGATTTTCCGCCGGGGTGCGTGGCCTCAACAATGGGGCTGGCGGTCTTGGCGTCGGGGTTTATGGGTCACATGCTGGTTCCGGCTGGGGCGTCTATGGTACGGCCGCCAACGGCATTGGGGTCAACGGCACTGTCAGTGGCACTAGCGGCGTTGGGGTCTATGGCTCTGCCCAATTCACCGGGCTGGCTGGTAGCTTCGACGGAAATGTCCAAGTCTGCGACCGATTGAATATTGACCAAGGCAACAGCAATAACGGCAGCCTCAGCAACAGTGCCGCTGGGGGGAATGGCCTCGTTTTTGGCGCCGCGAATGGCGAGGGTATCGCTTCGCAACGCACGGCGGGCGGCAACCAGTTTGGCCTCGACTTTTACACCGCCGCGGCCAATCGCATGTCCATCAGCAATAGCGGCAACGTCGGCATCGGCACGACCGCGCCCGGCGCGAAGCTGGATGTAGTAGGTGCGATCAACGCGACGACACAATACAACCTCGGCGCTCAGCGGGTGTTGAGCAATGCAGGAGTGGACAACCTTTTGCGGGCGTCACTGCCGGCCAAGGCAATACGACTGGCTCAGGCAATTCCTTCTTTGGAAAGGCATCCGGTTCTCTCAACCAAACGGGCTTCGGCAATTCCTTCTTCGGTGCGTACTCAGGCCCTGCCAACATCGGCGGCATTCAAAACTCTTTCTTTGGCGCGAACGCCGGCCAAAGCAATACGACTGGCTCAGCCAATTCCTTCTTCGGTTTCGGCGCAGGCAGCCTGAACACCACTGGCACAAGCAACACTTATCTGGGATTCAATGCGGGCGGAACCGCAGCCTTGAACAACGCGACCGCCCTAGGGACGCAAGCGTTGGTGGAAGCCGACAACAGCCTCGTGTTGGGCAGCATCGCCGGTAAGAACGGTGCAACAACCAGCGTCAATGTCGGCATCGGCACGACGACGCCCGGCGAGCGACTGCACGTAGCGGGCAACGGACGGTTCATCGGCAATTTGAGCGCCAGTGGCTCCGTCGTCGTGGATCGCAACGCCACGAATGACGGCACGAACAACGGCGGCCTCTTTCCGGGTTTGGTCTTTGGCGCGGATCCCGTTTCCAGCGGCGAAGGCATCGCCAGCAAGCGCACGGCGGGTGGGAATCAATTCGGCCTGGATTTGTATACCGGCTATGCGGCGCGCCTGTCGGTCACCAGCGGCGGCAACATCGGCATCGGCACGACCGCGCCCGCCGACAAATTGCACGTCGCGGGCGAAGCGCGCGTCAACAGTTGCGTCAAAAATTCCGGCGGCACGGCCATCGCGGGCACCTGCGCCTCTGACCGGCGCTTCAAATGCGACATCACGGCCTTTCCCAACATGCTCGATCAAGTCGCGCGCTTGCGGCCCGTCCATTTTTATTGGCGCAGTCAGGACTTTCCGCAGGAACATTTTGGCGCGGAACAGAGCTACGGCCTGATTGCGCAGGAGGCCGAAGCCGTCCTGCCCGAACTGGTCGAAACGCGCGCCGATGGTTACAAGGCGGTCAATTACAGCAAGCTGCCGCTACTGATGTTGCAGGCAGTCAAGGAACTCAAAGCAGAAAACGATGCGCTCAAACAACGGAACGCACAGCAGCAACAATTGCTCAACGCTATGCAAGAACGGCTGCAAGCGATCGAACGGGCGCTCGCGCCCAAACACAGTGCGCCACGGCGGACGGCCAGGACACGGCAACCGCTACGACACACGCCGCAGCATTGATTTGGCAGGAGCCGGAGGGCGTATCTCCGGCAATGTAGCTTCATTGAGGGCGCGCGGCGCGTACCTCTCTCAGTTAACCGGGAGAACCGTGTTATGAAATACCCCGCTAATCGCAGCTATGTACTCTGGCTGTGTCTGTTGCTTACGTTGGGCGCGCTGACAATCCAGGCGCGGTATGGTGTGCCGTTGCGGTGGGTGCAGCAGCCTGCCCCGCCGGTTCCCGCGTCTGCCCCTGTGGCGCAACCCACGCACCCGGCCCGCAGCGCCAAACCCGTGCTGGCGGCAGCGCCCGTGCAATCTGGCGGCACGTACAACATCACACCCTCCGTCATCGCGGGCGGCGGCGCACGCAGCAGCGGCGGTTCAAATGTGGCTGAAGGCACTCTTGGACAAGGGCTGACCGGGCAATCGAGCGGCGGCACGTATGCCCTTGAAGGAGGCTTCTGGCCGGGCGCGGGGGTGCAGGGGCAAGCGCCAACCTTCATACCGGCAGCAGCCCTTTCGCGGCAACAAGGCTCCCCCGCAGGCGCGGCAGTGACGGTTGGCACGGTGAGCGATCAGCAAGTTCCGGCGGGCAATCTGACCGTCACACAAATCGCAGGCGGCACCGCCACCGGCATCAATGTCACGAACATCGTCAACACCAACGGCACGATCACCGCACAGATCAGTGCTGCGTGCGGCGCGACGGCTGGCACCATACGTTTTCAAGTGTCGAATGGCAGTCTGACTGGCACAGGCGATCTGCCAATCAACGTCACTGCCAACACGCCGCCGACACTGACATACGCGAATGCCAGTGTGAACACCGGCGGCGTGACGACGGTTAACCCGGCCACGGGGCCTAGCGACAACGGCACCCTCAACAGCATCGCACTGCAATCGCAAGGCACTTATACCGGCACGATCAGCGTCAATAATGCGACTGGTGTCGTGAGCATCAGTAACGCCGCGCCTGTGGGCACGCATACGATCACTACCCGCGCGACCGACAATTGTGGCGCGCTCACGGACACGAGCTTCATGCTGACCATCAATGCAGGCTGTCCGGCGATCACCGTCAATCCGGTCACGCTGTCCAGCGGGACGGCGGGCGTCGTGTATCAACAGATGCTTACGCAAACCGGCGGCGTGGGGCAAATCAACTGGAGCATCAGCGCGGGCAACTTGCCGCCGGGCTGGTCACTGAACGCGGCGACCGGGCAATTAGGAGGCTTGGCGGTTATCATTGGCGTGTACAACTTCACCGCACGCGCAACCGACACAAATAGCTGTCAGGGCACGCGCACATACACGGTGCAGATTAAGCCCAAAGCCAAAGCCGACTTCGACGGCGATGGCAAAACCGATCTGAGCATCTTCAGTCCCACTGCCGCGCCGCCCTTCCCGAACTGGAGCGTCATCAACAGCGGCAACAACGCGACCGTCACCCAGCAATGGGGCGCGGGCTATGCGCCATATTTCGATGACATCGTGCCCGGTGATTACGACGGTGATGGCAAAGCCGATCACGCCATCTGGCGCGGGGCGGATTCGCTCTGGTACATCCGCAGGAGCAGCGATGGGCAGCCTTTCGTGCAACTCTGGGGTGCGAACTACGCGCCGTATTTCGACATCCCGACGCCGGGTGATTACGATGGCGATGGCAAGACCGACATCGGCGTCTTCCGGCGCAGCGGCACCTGGTTCGTGCGGCGCAGCAGCGATGGGCAGAACATGATCGTCACGCACGGGCAGCAGGACGACATTCCGGTGCCAGCGGATTACGACGGTGATGGCAAGACCGACCTGGCCATCTTCCGACCCGGTGCGATTGCGCCCGCGCCGAATTGGATCATCCTGAATAGTTCGACCAACACCATCACGAGCATTCAGTGGGGTGCAGGCTACGCGCCATATTTCGACACGCCGGTGCCCGCCGATTATGATGGCGACGGCAAAGCGGACTTGGCGATTTGGCGCGGGGCGGATTCCATCTGGTACATCCGCAAGAGCAGCGATGGGCAAGCCATCCTGCAATTCTGGGGCGCGAACTATGCGCCATACTTCGATATTCCGACGCCGGGTGATTATGACGGCGACGGCAAGGCGGACATTGCGGTGTGGCGGCGCTCCGGGACGTGGTTCGTCAAGCGCAGCACAGACGGTTCGTTCCTGATCCAAAACCAGGGACAAAGCGGCGATGTGCCGGTGCCGGCGTTTGGCGTGCGTTGAGATCGTCTGGAAAGTTCGAGGAAGCTTGCGAGGTTAGCAAAAGCTGGGGAAGACGATCCTTGGCAGCCTGGTTGGCTTTGCCAGACAAATCAGAATTTTTCCGGACTCTTTACGACTACGAGCGGGGCAGTGTATTGCGTAACGGGTTGAAGCACTGCCTCTGGCCGCCCTGTTTACGGGCGAATTGCGCGCATGAGGTGGAATTGCTGGTTGAGTATCGTTTCAGATGGCGCGCGACGGCAGGTATAACTCCTTTCTTAATCATTGCCTCACCAAAGCATCACCAAAGCATCACCAAAAGCTCATGCCGCGCTGCGGCGCGCCTTGTAGACTGCGTGGCGTCAGAGATAAGCAGAGATTTTAACGGTTGTGACGACGCAGACTCCATTCGCTGGAGCTTGCTCGGCATAAGCTAACCCAGTCAACCGAAACCAGGTCTAATACAAGCAAGAGAAAAGGAGACGCTTTGACGAGAAACAAACGCCATTCACATCCATATTTTTTTGGCACCACGTTGCTGCGCGGCGGATTATTGGCCGCGCTGCTGGTTAGTCTGTTGGCAGGCATCGGCCAAACGCCCTGGCACGCGGCGGCGCAACAAAACGAGCGGCAGGCAATGGCTGAAATGGGCGGGCCTGTCCTGCGCCTGGAACAGCCGCAAAATCTGGCCGAAACGACCGAAGAGCAAAAACCAGCGAACGGGCTGCAAAACTTAATGATGGCTGGGAGCTTTTTGGTGGATCGGCTGACCGACAACAATCCGGGTGGCGGCGGCGAAGGTGCCGGGTTTGTGGGAGATTTGCGGTTCTGTCTCACGCAATCCAATGCGTTGGGCGGTAACAATACGATTGATTTTAGCGTGGCGGGCACTATCAATTTGGCGGGTGAATTGCCCTTGCTTAATAACAACGTGACGATCAACGGGCCGGGCGCGAGTGTCTTGACGGTGCGGCGGAATAGCGGCGGCGATTACCGCATCTTTACGATCAATTTCAACCGCGTGGTTACGATCTCCGGGCTGACCATCACCAAAGGGCGCGTTTTGCCAAACGGCTTTACCGGCGGCGGCGGTTTCTTCGTGAATTCGGGGGCGACGCTGAATCTGTCAAACAGCGTTGTGACCGACAACGAAGGCTATTCATTTGGCGGCGGCATCCTGTCGTTTGGCGCGTTGAACATCAACAACTGCACCATCTCTTTTAACAAGGCGGGCAACGGCGGTGGGTTTTATATTCTCTTCACGACCGCGAACATCACGAACAGCACGGTCAATAACAATATGACCGACTTTCAGGCGGGCGTCGGCATTCAGGATTCGATTGTCACGCTGACCAATTGCACCATCAGCAACAACAGCGCGACGACGGGCGGCAACGGCGTGGTGAGCCGCGCGACTTCCACAACGGCTGCCACAACGCTGACCAATTGCACGGTGGCCAACAACAGCGGGCCTGGCGCGGCGCTGTGGGCCATCAAATTCGCGGCGGCCACGGCGGCCAGCCTGAGCGTCAAAAATACACTGGCCTCTGCCAATAGCCCGGCGAATTTCGCCAACAGCGGCGGCATACTGGCCTCGCTCGGCCACAACTTGGATACGGATGGGACAAGCGGATTTGCGAACGGTCTCAACGGCAATATCGTTGGTTCTATGGGCGCGCCGATCAATGCGCAACTCGCTCCGCTCGCCAACAACGGCGGCCCGGCGCAAACGCGCGCGTTATTGTGCGGCAGCCCCGCCATTGACGCGGGTGACAACAACGGCGCACCCGCCACCGATCAACGCGGCAGCGCGCGCCCGGTGGGCGGCGCCGTGGACATCGGCGCTTACGAATCCACGCAAATCTGTTTGGGGCCGCTGACCGATGGGCAAGCGGGCGTGCCTTACAATCAAACCATTACGGTCAACGGTTGCAGTGCGCCTTACAACTTCGCTGTGGTGCAGGGCAATCTGCCTCCCGGCCTGGTGCTCAACCCCGCGACCGGCGTCGTCAGCGGCGTAGCCACCGTCGTCGGCACTTACAGCTTTACTGTTCAAGTGACGGGCAGTCTCGGTTGCACAGGCGTGCGCAGCTACACCCTGACGATCACGTGCCCGACCGTCACAGTCAATCCGGCGAGTTTGGTCAGCGGCACGCTTGGCGCGGCTTATAACCAAACGGTCGCCGCCGCTCCGGCTGGTGGCAACTATGTCTACGCGGTGTTCGCGGGCGCGCTGCCGCCGGGCTTGTCGCTGAATAGCGGGACGGGCGTAATCAGTGGCACGCCCGCAATGACGGGGCAATTCGGTTTCGTGATTCAGGCGGCAGGGTTTGGCGCTTGCCCCGGCACGGCCAGCTATACGCTGACCATCGCCGGTCAGGCTTGTCAGCCGATCACGCTGTCAGCCTTGGCGAATGGAACAGCGGGACAGTTCTATTACGGGAATGTGATGGCCCAGCCCGCCGGCAGTTATACCTATGCGGTGACAAACGGCGCGTTGCCGCTGGGCCTGGTGTTACAGAGTATGACGGGGGCCGTGTATGGAACGCCCGCGCCAGCCGGCGCCTATAACTTCACGATCAGCGCCACCAACGCGAGCGGCTGCACCGGCAGCAAGGTTTACAGCCTGACCATCGCGCCGTAAACCGCGCCCAGCGTGCGCCTCAACCAAGAACCCCAGCGAGAATGACCGCTCTTCTCGCTGGGGTTCTTGGTTTATAGAAGAGACACGCCCGGCGCGACTGACTTGGCGGGGGTGTTTAAGGCTTGTCATTACCCAAATCTTTGCGCGATTTCAGCCCGCGAAGGCGGGCGGCAGCATAAAGCCTGGGGTGAAGGCGCAGCCGGAACCCCAGGAAAGCGTCAAGTTGAATAACAAGCCCGCGAACGCGGGCGGCAGACGTTCGCTGGCGACCCCTAATCTGCCGCCCGCGTTCGCGGGCTTGGCGCATAATCGCCAATGTTCCCAGGGTTCCGCGCGCCACGCGCTGCACCCTGGGCTTTATGCTGCCGCCCGCCTTCGCGGGCTAAAAACCAAGCCCGCGTTTGGTGCAAAGATTTGGGTAATGACAAGGTGTTTATGGCCGGGGCAGAGCATTGCGCGGGGCATTGAAGCTCTGCCATTGGCCCTTTTGTTTGAACTCGAAGCGCGCGCGCGTGAGTTGGAATTGCTGGCTGAAGGCCGGATTTTGGTTGAGGAAGACGGCGCGTGTGCGTTCATCGGCGGTGACGATTTTCCATTGGCCGTTTTCTTTGCGCAGGTATTGCTGGGCAGTGGCGCGCCCGGCGCTAAGCACCTGCTCGTTGATGGTCAGGGGCTTTTTCAGCTTGCCGTAAATGGTCGTATCCACGACGGCAAATTCGCCGTGTTCCTGTACGCGACCGAGTTGCAGTTTCTCGATGATCAAAAATTCGTCCAGCCGTTTGAGACTGGCGCTGAGTTGTTCGCGCGTAGTTTCCTGTTGCATCTGGCTGGGCAGCAATTCGTAAAGCTTGTCGTACTGTTGCGCTTTGAGCAGCGTGAAAAACTGTTGCACGGCGGCGCGGGGCGTGCGCCCACCTGCGTTGTTTTGTGACAGGCTGGCAACGCAAAGCAATAAAAGGATTGGCGCGGCAAACGTGAGGCGGTTGTGTCGAAGCATGGCTCCTCTTGATGAAGTGCTCAGGCCGCAGCTTGCGGCAGTTGCCATTTGATGCGGGTATAGGCGATGCGAAAGCCTTGCCGTTCGGCGTTGCGTTGCGAACTGCTGCCAGGGGCGGCGCACATCATCGCTAAATCACAGCCCTGTTCGGCGGCGAACCGCAAACGGGCTTCTAACAACGCCAGTTGCGCGCCCTGCTTGCGGCCGCTGGGAATGGTGCTGGCCCCAGCCAACAGCGCCACGCCGTCGCAGAGGCATAAAGCTCCGGTGGCGATGGGTTGGCCCGCCAGTTCGGCAATGAATGAAACGCCGCCGGTACGGTTGGCCGTGACCAGCGAAAGCCCGTGCATCATGTCGGCAAACTCTGTGTATTCGCTCCAGCCTGCGGTGGCGATGCGCGCCCACAGATCATGCTCGTCCTCAGTGATCGGCCGCACCGCAATGTTTTCATTCAGCGCCGCATTCAATTGCGCGCCGCGTTCCAGCGCACGAAACATCACGCTGGTGAATTCAAACGGCTGATAGCCGCGCTCGTTCAGCAACGTGAAGGTGGTCGCCTCGGCCAAGGGACTGACTTCGTGGTGAACGGGCGCTTGGCGCGTGCAAAAGAAGGCTTCGATTTCATCCAGGGCGGCAGGCGTCACCGGTTCAAAAATGCCCAGGCCGAACGTTTGCGTGCATGGCGATTGCACGCCGTCGAACATTGCATAAGTCCCGGCGACCTTGATCCAGGTGGCGCCGCTGTCGGGAAAGACGCGCGCGCGGGCTTCGACAAAATCGGCATTGCTTTGCCCTTCGGTTTTTTCCAAACGGCGCGCCAGCAACAAATCGGCAAACAGCGCGGGTGATTCAATCATTGCTTTGCTCTCTTCTTATGCGGGAATTGGGCCGTCATCTTGTAGCAGCAAATTGAAGCGCGGCGCAACCGGACAAATCAATTCATAACGACGGGCAAAAAGCGAAGACGGCGCTTTAGCTCAAATTTTTACTACGGCATAGGAGAAAACCGCGCAGCCAGACAGTACCGCGCGCGTGAGCCAGCGGCGCGTCAATCTTGCGCATTGGTTGAACTGCCAAAGCTCCGCTGGCGCACGCGCGCGGTACTGTCCCAACGTCAACTGACTTTCGTAAACGCAACTGCAAACCGCTCTAGCGCCGCGTTGTCGGCGTCAGTGGCCGTCTCGATAATAAATTGCTCCATACGCTCTCCGCTGATACGCGCGGCAGTGGCGGGCTGCGCCGCTGCCGCGCAAGTTTTGTATTCTGCTGGGAAAGCGCGAAACCCCGGTCGAAATGCTCATGCGCGAACGGTGGCCGCGAAAAATCTCTGCGCTCAACACCCCGTCGAACCGAAGCCGCCCGCCCCGCGCGTAGTTTCATCCAACTCATTCGCCCATTCATAAGCACAGGGCGCGGCGCGTTCGATGATGAGTTGGGCGATGCGTTCGCCCGCCGCCGCCGTGAACGGCTGGTCGCCAAGGTTGATCAGCAAGACCAGCACTTCGCCGCGATAATCGGCGTCAATGATGCCGGCCAGCGTGTCAATGCCGTGCTTCGCCGCCCAGCCCGAACGCGGCGCGACGCGTCCGTAATACCCCGGCGGAATGGCCAGCGCGAGGCCGGTCGGCACGGCTTTGCGCGCGCCTGGTTGCAGCGTGAAGGCTTCGACGCAGTGCAAATCCGCGCCCGCCGCGAAAGCGGAACCACGCCGCGGCAATTGTGCGGCGGGATGAAGTTGTTTGACCCGAAGTGTGAAGTTGTCTTGTGCAGTCATAGCATTTGCCAAAATAACGTGGCGGCGAAGGTCCACGGAGTCACAGAGAGAACAGGTAACTGGCTCTGTGTCTCGGCGCCTCTATGGTAAGCTTCCTCGCCTATGTATGGGCCTAGGTTGATTGAAATTGCGCTAAACAACAAGGAGAGAAATGTATGTCGAATGTAATTCCGGAAAACTATGCAGATTTGTTTGCGAAGAAAGTCTTCGCCGGGCTGGCGACCTTGATGCCCAACGGCGCGCCGCAAGTCACGCCGGTCTGGATTGATTACGATGGCGCGCATGTGCTGTTCAACACGGCGATTGGCCGGCAAAAAGACAAGAACCTGCAAGCGGATGGCCGCGTGTCGGTGATGCTGGTTGATCCGGATAATCAGTATCGCTATCTGGAAGTGCGCGGCAAGGTGGTCGAACGCACGACCGAGGGCGCCGACGAACACATCAACAAAATGGCGAAGAAGTATTTGGACAAGGATGTCTATCCGTTCCGGCAGCCGGGCGAGCAGCGCGTGATCTTCAAGATCAAGCCGGAACGTGTCAGTTCGATGAACTGAGGCACGTTGAACAAATCCAGTGAAACGCGGCTGAGGCCTTGGTTGCGAGACCAGTGCCGCAGCCTCTTTCAACTCTTTGTACGTGACTGAAACAGATCAATATCTTGGCAGCGCTTTAACGGTCTGGCGTAGCTGCTGCGGCTGCCGGGAGAGGGGAAGTTTGAGTGCGCGCGAGTTGGACAAATTCCGCCAGTTCTTTCTCGTTCAGATCAGAGATCGCCAGAAAAATCAGCCCCGCTGACACCCAGCGAAACAGATGATAGCCCTGCCGCGTCACCGGGTTCAGTGCGATGTTTGGCGAAGTTTGGGTAGACGGCCAAACAAACAGATTGATGATGTGTTGCTGGCGCCGGTAAACCAGGGCCGCGACCGGCCGGTTGTTCAGGTAATCAAGCCGCCCTCCAATCAAAGGAAATCCGCGCTCCGTCAAGTCTGTGACCGGCGGCGAAAAATCCAAGCGGCCATTGAACCACGGTTTGACGGTGTGCCGGTCTGACGACGCGACATCGGTCAGATGTTCGGCCATCAGCGAACGCACGTGTGCCGAAATGATTTCCTGGGTGACGAGGTCAGCCGCGGCAGGACGAGTCAGCCATGGCCTGAAGGTCAGGATCAATACCGCGATAGCCGCCAGCGAAGCTCCCACGCCAAGCCAACGCCACCACACGGGCCACGAGTTGGGTTCGGTCTGATTGGTTTCGCGTGCCGCTGATTGCACGCGCCGTTGCAGCTTGGCCGGAGTCTGATAGTAAAGTCCTCCCGTCGTGATGGCAGAGCGCAACGCCTGTTGCGTTTGATAACGTTGCGCGCACGTCTGACAGGTTTGCAGATGCCGTTCGAACGCAAGGCTTCTCACCAGATCCAATTCACCATCGTGATAAGCGTGCAGCAGGTCTTGTGCTTCCGGGCAAATCATAGCGTTGTCTCCTTTCTGGTCAGGGCTTGTTGCAACCGCTGGCGCGCGCGCGCCAACCGTGACATCACGGTGCCCATCGGCAAATCGGCGATGTCGGCGATCTGTTTATAAGACAGCCCCTCCAGCTCGCGCAGGATCAGGATTTCCCGAAATTCCACCGGCAACTCTTCGAGCGCATGGCTGAGCAACTGATTGTCCGCCGCAGTTAACAACAACGCTTCCGCGTTGGGAGCAGCGCTTTCGAGGTGACGAATTTCTTCCTCGAAATCTGTCAGCGGTTCGTAGCGCCGCCGTTGTTGCAACCAGGTGTAACAAGTATTCCGCACAACCCTGAGCAGCCAGGCGCGTCCGTCTCCGCCATGAAATCCGCTAAAAAATTTCAGGGCGCGCAGATAAGATTCCTGCACTACGTCCTGCGCGTCGTGATCGTTGCGCGTCAGCCAGCGCGCCAGATTGTAGGCAGCGGCCAGATGCGGCAGCACGGTCTGCTCAAAGCGCGCGCGTTGGTTCGGGTTTTGCAAATGCTTGTCTTCCACTTTGGCCGCTTTGGCCTCTCCGCTTTGCTGGTCTCGTTCTGAGAGAAGACCGGTTGACCGGCGATTTTATTCCCGCCGCCGAATTTGCGCCCACGCGGGAATTTCCTGCTTGATAACTGAGTCTGTATCGCTGACGGCGAATTTACCATCAGGCGCGGCAAGCACTGACAAAACGATGGCAGATGAATCGCCACAATCCAAGCCGGAAAAAGGAGACAGACATGAGCAAGGTTGATAGACGCGATTTTATGAAGCTCGCGGGGCTGGGCGGCGTCGTGTTCGCTGCAGGGCTGGGCTTTGATGCAGTTGGGATGACGCAAAAACGGGGCAAGCAAAAATCTTTGCCGCAGGATTTCTACTTCGTGCAACTCTCTGACACGCACTGGGGCTTTGACGGGCCGAAAGCCAACCCGGACGCGCAAGGCACGTTGAAGAAAGCGGTGGCTGCGGTCAACAGCCTCGATGAACAACCGGATTTCGTCGTCTTCACCGGCGACCTGACGCACACCACGGACGATCCCAAAGTGCGGCGCGCACGAATGGCTGAGTTCAAGGAGATCGTCAGTCAGCTCAAGGTCAAGACCGTGCGCTTTATGCCCGGTGAGCACGACGCCTCGCTTGATCGCGGCGAAGCCTACCAGGAATTCTTCGGCGACCTGCATTACACCTTCGACCACAAGGGTGTGCATTTCATCGTGCTGGATAATGTCTCTGACCCCGAAGCCGTCGTGGGCGAAGCGCAGTTCGCCTGGTTGCAGGCAGACCTCAAACAACATCAGCCTGACACGCCCATCGTTGTGCTCACACATCGGCCCTTGTTTGATCTCTACCCGCAATGGGATTGGGCGACGCGTGACGCCGCGGCTGTGATTGATGCGCTGATGCCTTACAAAAACGTCACGGTCTTTTACGGACACATTCATCAGGAACATCATCATCTGACCGGCCACATTGCGCATCACGCGGCGAAATCACTGATCTTCCCCTTGCCACCGCCTGGCTCCGTGCCCAAACGTGCTCCGGTACTTTGGGATCCGGCAACACCATACAAAGGGCTGGGCTTCCGCAATGTCGAGGCCGCCGTCAAACGGGCCAAATATGAAATAACCGAACACGCCATCACGAAAGGATAAGAGGATGAATCGCACTATCGTTTTATTGCTCGCGCTGACCGCTGTGACCTGGGCTGCCGCTGTCAGAACTGGTTCTTCCACCGAGAACGTCATCCGTGTGACCGCGAAAAAGTTTGCGTTCACGCCCAGCGAGATCAGGGTCAAAAGGGGAGAGCCGCTCGTGTTGGAGCTAACTTCGACAGATCGGGGACATGGTTTCTCGCTGCCTGATTTAGGCGTGGACGCGAAGATGAAGCCGGGTGAAATCACGCGCGTCAGTTTCACGCCGAACAAAGCCGGTAAATTCAGTTTTGTCTGTGACGTGTTTTGCGGCAGCGGCCACGATGAGATGTCCGGTACGTTGGTGGTCACAGAATAGCTTGCGCCGAACAGAACAAGGAGTTCACAGATGAAGAAGCAGTTTATCAAAGGCGCGTTGATCGGCATCGCGGCGTTCTTGCTGGGCGCAGTCGTGATCGCGCTCTTGGTGATGAAGCTTGGCTCCGTACCTGTCAACGCCGACCAGCAACCGACTGCTTTGGAGGCACGGTTGCTGGGCTTGGCGGTGCATGCGTCAGTTGCGCGGCGTGCGCAGCAACAGCCCAATCCGGTGCTCTCCACGGAAGGAGGCTTAACCACCGGAGCGGAGATCTACACGCATATGTGCGCGAAGTGCCACGGCCAGCCGAACGCCGGGCCGAGCATCTACGGCGCATCGTTCTATCCCCCGGCCCCCCAGCTTACCAGTCACCCGCCTCAGTACACCGAGGCGGAAATTTTCTGGATCGTTAAGCATGGGATTCGCAATACCGCCATGCCAGCCTGGGGCAGACAGCTTTCCGATGAGGACATCTGGCAGGTGGTCGCCTTCCTGAAGCGGCTTTGATGAGAGAAGGCCGGCTGACCGGCGATTCCAACTGGGCACCACTTCAATGGCTTTGTCGTTCTTGCGCTTGCGCCAGCCGCTGGCGAATACCGTGTTCGATCAGCCACTGTAGCACGGGCGAATCGTGCCCGGCCGTCAACAACGCCAGCACGTCTGCCGGTTCATCAATGTCGAGCGCAATGCGCGGGAGTTCCACGACCTGGCATTGCGCTCCTGCTTTTTCGGCCTCGGCCAAATGTTTCGGCAGACTGTTGGCGCCGAAGTGCGAAGGGAAGAGCGTGGGCGGGCAGCGCAGGATTGCATTCGTGCCCGTGCCGTCGCGCGAAGGCACGATGATGGCAGAGGGCGCGGGCGCAGCGTGCGCGAGGACGGTTTCAATGTCTTCGGCTGTAATCAATGGCAGGTCAATCGGCAAGCGCAGCACGGCCTCAGCGCCGCGTTTGCGCAATTCCCGCGCACCAAAATCCACCGAGGCGCTTTCCGAAATCTGCTCGCGTTCGAGGATCACTTCCATCCCATATTTTTCAGCTAATTCAATTGCGGGCGGATAAAGCGTGACGACGGCGATACGGTCAATCGTGCGCGTTTGTGCGGCGGCGGCGAAGGTGTTTTCGAGCATGGCCCAGGCGAGTTGCGTGCGTTCGGCTTGGGTCAGCAGGGCGGCCAGGCGCTGTTTGGCGCGCGTCAGGTCTTTGACTGGGATTAAGATGTAGCGCATACACAAACTGTCCGGCAAGCTGCCAGCTTGCCGAAGGGCTGCGAATTAGAAACAACCCGAAGTCATTGACAAGCTGGCAGCTTGTCAAACAAGAGAACTGTTATGAATCGAATGGATAGGCTACTCGGCATCGTGCTGGAGTTGCAACGGCGCGGCACCATGCGCGCTGAAGACCTGGCGGCCAAATTCGAGACCAGCAAACGCACGATTTATCGCGACGTGCAGGCGCTGTGCGAAACCGGCGTGCCCGTGATGTCGCAGGCGGGCGTGGGCTATGCGCTGGTTGCGGGTTACTTTCTGCCGCCGCTCAGTTTCACGTCGGATGAAGCGGCGATGCTGTTGCTGGGCGGCGAATTCATGGCGCAGAACTTCGACGCGCAGTACCGCGAGCGTGCCCGGCATGCCGTCAACAAGATCGAAACGGTCATCCCTGAGCGCGTGCGCGCCGAGGTGGCCGAGTTGCGCGCAAGCATTCACTTCGTCACGCCCGAAACCTTGAGCGGCGAGACGACGGCGGAGCTGTTGCTGCCGCTGCGGCGCGCGATCATCGAACGGCGGGCAGTGCGCTTTCGCTATCACACCAAATTCGCGGGCGACGACATGAGCGCCGAACGGGTGCGCGAGGCCGACCCTTACGCGCTGCTGCGTTATGGCGAATCGTGGTACCTGATCGCCTATTGCCACTGGCGGCAGGACATCCGCAATTTCAGGATGGAGCGCGTCAGCGAGTTGGAGGTGCTGGAACAGCGGTTTGAGAAACAGCCGGGTTTCAAAATGGAGCCGCCCGTCGAAGACCAACGCCGCATCGTCGTGCGCGTCTGGTTCGACGCTGAGGTCGCGCCTTGGGTTAAAGAATCGCGGTCTTATTACATCGAGAGCGTCGAAGAGTTCCCCGACGGTTTGCTGGTGACTTCGCGGGTGCGCTACGAGCGCGAGGCGGTGCAGTGGATTTTGGGTTGGGGCGCCAATGCCCGTGTGCTGGAGCCGGAATCGTTGAAACGACGGGTGGCGGAAGAGGCCCGCAAGATTTTTGAAATAAATTCGGCCTAGCCAAAGCCTGCTGACATACTGTTGTCACTCGGCCCGTGTACTCTCCAATCCGTCGGAATCAAGCAGGAACTCGAAACTACTTTCACCCAGAGGAGAGGCTATGAACAAAGCGGCACTACAAGGACAACGGTTTTATTTCAACATGGTGCACGGCGTGACATTGCGCCTGATCGGCACGTTCAGCGACGCCGATTTGGACTTTCGCCCGAAAGAGGGCCTGCGCAGCGTGCGCGAACTCATCATGCACATGTACACGATGGAACGGTCGCTGGCCGCTAACATCCGCAGCGGCAAACTGACCGAGGAATCCGAAAGTATGGCGGTGCCGGAAAAACCAGCGGGCCAGGCGGTTTTGGCCGAATTGAAGACAGTGGCCGATTTGCTGGCCTATGCGCGCCGCTATCATCAGGCGCTGGATGAGACGGCAGAAGCAATGACTGACGAAGATTTGCAAAAGCCGGTCGAAGCCTGGTACGGCAGCTTCCCGGCCTGGCAGTTTTTCGCGTTTGCCTATGACGAGCATTGGCACCATCGCGGCCAGCTTTACACTTACGCGCGGCTGCTGGGGAAAGAGCCGCCGATGCTTTACGACTACGAAAACTCGCCGGTGTAACTTGAATATACGTCTTTGCCACAGAGGCACGGAGACACTGAGAAGAAGACTTGTTGATCTCTGTCCGCAGTTTTCCTCTGTGTCTCCGTGCCTCTGTGGCAAATGGTTTTGATTTAACTCTGCAACTCGACTCGACCGTTTGAGGAAGTGACCTCCTCAACTACTTGAACCGTGATTTGAGCGAGGGCCAGCTTCTCGTTGGCCCCGCTCATCACGGTATTTGTCACGAGAACGGGCACGCCGAGCGCTTCAATCTCTACCTTGGCCTCAGCATCCTGGTTATCAATGATGAACGCATCGAGGAAATCGGCATAAAGCCGTGCGATCTGCGTGGCTGAAACCGCGTGGCCCAGTTGCGCCAGCATCCGGTCGGTCGGGCCTTTGAGTGAAGCGCCGCCAACGACGGGGCTGACGGCGATGACTTTGGCTGCCGTTTGTTGCAAGCATTCGCGCACGCCGGGGACGGCCAGAATCGGGCCGATGCTGATGAGCGGATTGCTGGGGCAGACGATGACGGCCTGGCTTTGTTGAATAGCCGCGAGCACGCCGGGCGCGGGTTGCGACGCTGCGATGTTTTCAAAACGTATGCCTTGCACAATGGGTTGCGCACGATGCTTGACCAGATATTCCTGAAAGTGCATTTCGCCCGCGTCGGTGATGATCGTGGTCGGCGTGTGTGTATCGGTCATCGGCAGGATGCGCGCACGCACGCCGAGCGTCGTGCGAATGCGGCCGGCAATTTCTGACAGCGGCACGCCCTGTTTCAATAAGTTTGTGCGGAAGATGTGTGTCGCCAGATCGCGGTCGCCCAGATTGAACCAGCGTTCGCCATCGTAAAACCGCAGCAGCGAATCCAGGCAATGAAAGCTGTCATCTTTGACGCCCCAGCCCATTGCCGGATTGACCAACCCCGCCAGCGTGTAGGTGACGATGTCCAGATCGGGCGCGATGTAGAGGCCGAACATTTCGATGTCGTCGCCCGTGTTGACGATGATGGTGAGTTCTTCGGGCGGCAGCGCGCGGGCCAGGCCATCCAGCAATTTCGACGCGCCGACGCCGCCTGCGAGTGCGGTAATCATCGGATTTCAGATTTGAGATTGCAGCTTGAAGATTTGAAATTGCGTTAGCGAAACAGATCGCGTTCGCGCGCTCTGATCAAAGGTTGCGCGCTGCCTTCGCCACGGTCATAGGGGACGCCGCGCGCAATGACGACGGGAATGCGGGCGGTTTTGCGCATCAGCAAACCCGATGCGGCGGCGATTTCATCGGCGACGGCCAGCACCGTGGCGGCGAGCGGTTTGCCGAAATCATCGGTCTCGCCGCGAAAGTCGTGCACCGGATTCAAGCCCGCGACGCCGATGGCCACGTTCGTCAGCCCCTCGCGCCAAGCCCGTCCAAACGTATCGGTGATGAGCACAGCGACTTCGATCTTGAGCAACTCGGCCAGTCGCGCGCGCAAGAGCAGCGCTGAATCGTCCGGTGCAAGCGGCAGCAACGCCACCCAGTCTTTGCCTTTGACATTCGATTTATCCACGCCCGCGTTGGCGCACACGAAACCGTGTTTGGTCTCCGTGATCAACACGTGTTCGTCCATGCGGACAATGCGCGCGGCTTCGCGCAGGACGATCTCGATTAGCCGGGCGTCGCGCTGTTGGCGGGCGGCAACCTCTTCGGCAAATGGCGACGGTTTGATTGCGGCCAGATTGACCAGCCGACCTTCGGCTTTTGAGACGATCTTTTGCGCCACAACCAGCACATCGCCATCGCACAATTGCACCTCGGCCTTGCGCGCGGCGCGGGCGATCAGTTGCGCCAAATCGTCGTTCGGCTTGACCTCAGGCAGGCTGGGCAAGGGGATGAACTGGATGGTTTGCGGACTTTCCATGATGTTCAGATGATGCGTGAAAAGAGCGCGTATGCTAAGCGCAGCCGCTTTGACAAGCAAGTAAGCTTGTGGCGCAATGCGCGCGTCAATTCAACTCAAATCAATTGGTACCGTAGGCTGCCAGCCTGTTGTTGCCTGGGGCAAAAAATCGCTGGCAGTCAATCCGTTCTTGCTGCCAAGTCGCAGCAGGCTGGCAGCCTGCTGTACATCTAGGAGATTCCGCTATGCGCACCCAACGTCTGTTGGCCGGTGCGGTGTTCTGTTGGTTTTCGGCGTGCCTTTCAGTCGCGGCGCAAACCGCGCCACCGGAAACCACTTCGCTGCTCGGCGTCAAACATTACGCCCAGGCTGACGAGAAAGGCGAGGTCGCCGCTGCCGAAAAGAAGCTCGCGGCCGATCCAGGCAACCTCGAATTGCTGATCGCCTTGGGCCGCGCGCAAGCCAGCGTGTGGCGCTACAACGATGCGATTGCGACCTATACGCGGGGGATCGTTGCTGCGCCGACGAACGCCATGCTCTATCGTCAGCGCGGCCATCGCTACATCTCGACGCGGCAATTTGATAAGGCGATTGCCGACCTGGAAAAAGCCACGCAACTCAAGACCGACGATTTCGACATCTGGTATCACCTGGGCTTGGCCTATTACCTGAAAGGCAAATTCGACAAAGCCGCGCGCGCCTATCAAAGCTGCCTGGCTGTGGCGGAAAAAAGCGGTAAGGATGATTCGATCATCGCCGTTTCGGATTGGCTTTATATGTCGTATCGCCGCCTGGGCAAGGCTGCCGACGCTGCTAAAGTGCTCGCACGCATCACGCCGCGTATGCAGGTCGTAGAGAACAAGTCGTATTACGACCGGCTGCTGTTTTACAAAGGGCTGAAGCCGGAAGCTGAGTTGGTCAATTTGGAAAAGGCGAGCGATCTGGAAATCGCGACGGTCGGCTATGGCCTGGGCAATTGGCACTTGTACAACGGCAACAAGGCCAAAGCCGCAGAGTTTTTTCGCCGCATCGTGAGTGGCAAGTATTGGCCCGCGTTTGGCTTCATCGCGGCAGAGGCCGAGCTGGCGCGTGGGAAAAAGTGAGTTTGGTTGATTGCGCAGCCAGCGGCTCAGTGCAAGCCTGAGCCGCTGGCAACTCGTGATGGTCTTATTCAGGGCTTACGCAGAACCATTGCCACAGAGGCACCGAGTCACAGAGGAAAGGCCTGCCTGACCGGTAAACTCTCTCTCGCTCTGTGGCTCGGTGCCTCTGTGGTAAATTTCCGGCTTTTGCGTAAGCCCTATTATTGACTTCCCGCCTGGGTGATCGCTTTGCCCAGAATGCCAAGCTCGCTCAGTACCTGTGCCAGCTTGGCGCGATTGCCCTGTGTCATCGGCACCATTGGCAGCCGGTAGACCTCTTCGATCAGCCCCGCCATTGCCAGCGCCGCTTTCACCGGCATCGGATTGCTTTCGATAAACAGCGTTTTGAACAGTGGCGTGAGCCGGTTGTAAAGCTTACGCGCTTCGACGTAATTGCCAGCCAAACACAAATGCGCGAGGTCGCTCGTCAGTTTGGGCGCGATGTTCGAGGCGACCGAAACGACGCCGATGCCGCCCAGCGCCGCCACCGGCAGCACCACGCTGTCATCACCCGCGAAAAGTTTGAAATCCAGCCCGGCGGTCAGCGCGGCGACTTCGCCGATTTGCGAGATGTTGCCGGAGGCCTCTTTGATGCTGTGGATGCGCGGCAAGGAGGCCAGGCGCGCGGTCGTCGCCGGTTCCATATTCACACTCGTGCGGCCCGGCACGTTGTAGAGCATGATCGGCAGGCTCGTCGCGTCGTGGATCGCGCGGAAGTGCTGATACAAACCTTCTTGAGTAGGTTTGTTGTAATACGGTGTCACCGAAAGAATCGCGTCCGCGCCGAGCTTTTCATAACGATGCGTCTTTTCGATGTTCTCGCGCGTGTTGTATCCGCCCGCGCCGCCCAGCACGGGCACGCGACCCGCGGCGGCTTCGATGGTGATTTGCACGACGCGCGCTTGTTCTTCTTCGCTCAGCGTCACGCTCTCGCCGGTCGTGCCGCAGGCGATCAGGAAGTCCACGCCGTTGGCGATTTGGAATTCGACGAACCGGCGCAACGCCGCCTCGTCAATGGATTCATCCTGCTTGAAGGGCGTCACGATGGCCGTGCCGCAGCCTTTGATTTGGTTGATGGTTGCCATAAGTTCCTCTTTACGGTACCGCGCGCGTGAGCAAGCGGTGACTTGGCGATTGCCAAATAGGGTGACTTGGCGATTGCCAAATAGGGTGATTTGGCGATTGCCAAATAGGGTGACTTGGCAATTACCAAATCATATTGATGCGTCAGGCCCCGCTTGCTCACGCGCGCGGTACCGTTTTTGACTACTCTGCAAATAACAATTCGGGAAATTCGTAAAAGCCTGTCTTGCCCGCCAGCAATTCCGCCGCCAGCACCGCACCGGTGGCGAAGCCCGCGCGCGAGCGCGCAACGTGCGTGAGCGTGACCGTATCGGCTTCGCTGTCGAACCCGACTTCGTGCGTGCCGGGAATGTGTCCGGCCCGCAGGACACTGATGCCAGTGGGAAAGTCGGGCGTGCGCTCGCCGTAACTGGCGCGCATCTCTTTGGCGAGCGACAGCGCCGTGCCCGATGGTGCATCCTTTTTGAATTTGTGGTGCGCCTCAAACAAGAACGGGTCATATTCGGTGTAGCGCGCAAACAGCACCGACGCATCGCGCACGAGCTTAAAGAATAAATTCATGCCGATGGAAAAGTTGCTGCCATAAACCAACGCGGCGTTGTGCGCGGCGACGAGTTGTTTGACTTCGTCGAGATGCGCGAGCCAGCCCGTCGTGCCGACGACCGTGGGAACCCGCAACGCAACGAGGCGGCGAATGTTGATGAGCGCCGTGGCGGGCATGGTGAATTCGATGGCGGCGTCAACGCCCGCGAGCGCCTCGGCGGTGAGGCCCGCGCCGTCCACGTTGTTATCAATGTCGAAGCGCGCGACGACCGTGTGGCCGCGCTGTTGCGCAATGCCTTCGATCATTTTGCCCATCTTGCCGTAACCGACGAGTGCGATATTCATGAGAGATTCAGTTCGTATTCGTGATTGGTGCGCCAACCGCCGCGCAGCGGAAAATCCATTTCGGCAGCGCCGGTGAAAATGAACCCGGCTTTTTCCAGGATGCGGGCCGACGCTTTGTTTTCGGGGAAAACACCCGCCAACAATTTTCGCGCCTTCAGCGAACGCGCCAGCGCGATCACCAATTGCACGGCGGCGGAAGCATAGCCGTTGCCCGCGTATTTGCGCCCCACCCAATAACCGATTTCAAACGTTTGCCTGACTTGTTCGACCAACCCGATGGCGCCGACAAATTCATCCTCGGGCTGGCGCAAGATGGCGAACATGTGCGGGTGCCAGTCCAGCCGTTGCGCAAGCCATTCGCGCGCCGCCGCTTCGGTGCAGGGGTAGGGGATGCTCCCCGTGGTTTTGATACTCTCCCAATCAGCACCGAGCAAGCGCGCGTAATGCGCAGCGTCTGCCAAGCTGAGCGGGCGTAATCTGACGAGTGTTGCTTGCATACTTTCAGCCTGCCGCTTGCGCGCGCGCCGGGGCTTCAAACGTCGCTTCATCGAGCGTGCTGAAAAACTCCCGGTGCAAGACCTTGACGGCTTTCTCGACTTCGTTGTCGGCGACGATGAAGCTGACGTTGATGGCCGACGCGCCGTGCGAAATCATCGAAACGTTGACTTCGGCAATGCTTGAAAAAATCCGCGCGGCCACGCCCGGTGTGTATTTCAACTGTTCGCCGACCACGCAAATCAACGCCTGATTGCGTTCGACCTCGACTTCGCCAAATTCATTTAAGTCAGCAATCACAGCATCCAGATGGCGCGTGTCGTCGAGCGTCATCGAAACGCTGACCTCTGACGTCGCCACCATATCCACGGGCGTCTCGTGGTTGTCGAAGATGGCGAACAGCCGCGCCAGAAAGCCGTGCGCCATCAGCATACGGTCGGAAGTCACGTTGACAATGGTGATGCCACGCTTGAACGCAATCGCTTTGACCAAGGCGCTGGCCGCCGCCGCCTTGCGCACAATGGCCGTGCCCGCAGCTTCGGGACGGCGCGAGTTGCAGACGAAGACCGGAATGTCCTCGGCCATCGCCGGCAACAGCGTCGAAGGGTGCAAGACCTTCGCGCCGAAGTAGGCCAATTCGGAAGCCTCGGCAAACGAGATGGTTTTGACTTTGGCGGCCTCGGCGACAATGCGCGGGTCGGTCGTCATAATGCCATCCACATCCGTCCAGATTTGAATCTCTTCGGCAGCGAGCGCCGCGCCGATGATCGAAGCCGAAAAATCCGATCCGCCGCGCCCGATGGTCGTCGTGACACCTTGCGCTGTCGAACCGATGAAACCTTGCGTCACGGGCACACCGCCCTCGGCCAGCACGGGCACAAAGCCGCTTTTCAAACGCGGATTGGCCGCGTCGAATTGTACGGCGGCGCGCGTGAAATCGTCGTTGGTGCGCATCAATGGGCGCACGTCCACGCGCTGTCCGTTGACGCCCGCCGCGCGAAACGCCGCCGCCACGATGTGCGACGACAGCAATTCACCGCTGGCCGACACCGCGTCAGACAAGCGCGGTGTAATTGCGCCAGCCCCTTGAATCTCAGCCAGCGCGGCTTTGACTTCGTCGAATTGGCGGATGAGCGCAGCGCGCAATTCTTCGCGTTCGTCGGGCAGCGCCAACTCATCGGCGGTTTTGAAATGATGCGCAGCCAACGGCTCGACGCGCGCATACGCAGCCGTCAAATCGTTCGCCGCCGCTAGCCGTGCGGCTTCGAGCAAGCCATTCGTCGTCTTGCCCATCGCCGAGACGACCACGATGGGCTGGCGTCGCAAACGCGGGGTAACGATGGAAACAAGGCGGCGCATGGCGGTCGCGTCTTCGACCGAAGTGCCACCAAACTTCATCACGATCATAAAAGCTGTTGAACTCCAATCCTGGGAGCGCAGGCGTCCCCGCCTGCGCTCCCAGGGGAAAATGAAAAAGGGTTAGCTCGCGCGTGGGCGCTGGCTAACCCTCTGTCTTTGCCTCTGCTGCAATGTGCAGTGAGGCCGAAACCGTCGGATTGCCGAGAGCGCGCCAGCGCGATGCTGCTGACAGTCTCAGGGATTTAGCCCTGACAACCAGCCGGTGTGGGCGGCGAAGATGCCACACCTGCTTCGGCGGCTTGCCCCTTTCGCTCATCGTCCCGGAACCTTCGCGTTCTCGGATGAGTTACTCTTGAAAGCCGCGCCTCTACTCGTTTGCAAATCAAAAGATCAGTGCGTAAAAACGGGCGCATTGTGCCGGATGCGTTCTGAACGTGTCAAGCAAGTGGTTCAAGCTAGGCGCCCGTTGTCGTTTTGCGTGCGGGCTTACGCACGCGTAGCGCAACCTGCTCCGCATCCCACCCGCTTTACCCGCTACCAGCCGGGTATTGCAGTTCCGCCAACAACGTCTTTGCCTCCCGCAAATCCGCCGTGGCAAAGCCTTCGGTGAACCAGCCGTAAATCTCCGCGAGCATCTGCCGCGCTTCAGCAATCTTGCCTTGTCGCTGCCACAAGTGCGCGAGGCTCGTGGCGGCGCGCAGTTCCCACGCTTTCGCGCTTTGTCGCCGAGCGATTTCGAGGGCCTGGTGATAACAGCCTTCCGCCTCCGCCTGGCTTGCCTCTGCATGGTCGGCGGTGGCCTGCCGCAGCAACTCGCCTTTGATGCGCCAGAGTTCTGCTTCAACAACACGCTCTCCGGTGCGCTCGACTAGCGCCAATGCTTCTGCGATGGTCGCAAGCCCTTCCGCGCAGTGGCCTGCCAGCCCGAACACTTCGCCCAGTCTTGCGAGTAACCCGGTCATCCCCAGCATTACGCCTTTGGCACGCAGGGATGCAAACGCCTGTTTCACCTGCTCAAGCGCTGTTTCGGTCGGTTCCTGATACGCCAGATTCAGGGCATTAAAGGCAGCGGCATAATTGAGCAAGTCTCCCAGGGCGTATTCCTTGGCGAGCGTCAACACTTTCTCATACTCTTTCTGACTGGATTGCCAATCCCGAAGAAAGGCAAGAATTTGTCCTGTCGCAAAATGAGCGCCCCCCAGACTGAAGGGATGAGAGGTTTGCTCGGCCAGCGTGACAGCTTCCCGCGCCAGCGCCAAGGCTCTGTCCGCATAGCCAAGCGTCCACAGACAGTAGCTATGATGACGGCGTGTTGTAATTCCCACGTTCTCGTTAGAGATGGAAAGATAAGCCTCGTGGTATTCCCGGCGATCCAGGGCGAGCGCGCGTTCAAATTGTTGTTGGGCAGAGACAAGGTCTCCTTGATAAAAGCGGGCAACCCAGGACGCAGCGGCTCTAACCAGCAGCATCGGGTCCTGGGCTTGCTCGGCCAGTTGCAGCATTTGCTCACCCAGCCCCTGTGCCGTTTCATATTCGGCTCGGATAAAGTGATAGCTCGCCACGCCACCCAGAGCAGCGAAGAGCCGGGGATCATTACCCATCTGCTCACACAGTTGCCGTGCCCGATTGAAGGCTGCGCCGGCCTCCGGCGCAGCCCAACTCAGGGCGGACTGCAACGAGAAGCCCAGCATCAATTGCAGGCCCAGTTCTCGCCCGTCGCGCTCCGGCGTTTCCGGCAATTTGCACACCGCTGCCAGCCCGCGCCCGGCAAGCTGCACCGCTTCCCGATGCGCATTGATCTGCGCCGCATTGCGCGCCGCCTGCAAAAAGGCATCCGCCGCCCGCGCCGAGTCCCGCGCCGCTTCCCACAGCAGCGCCAGTTCATTCGCCACGCTCGCGCTGCGCGCGCCGTAACAAGCTTCTAGGGCCAGGGCCACGTCGCGGCTGAGCGTGGCCCTGCGCGTGGCCCGCAAACTGGCATAGAGCGCGTTCTGATACAGCACGTGCACGAAGCGATACTTGAGCGTCAGCGTGCCATTCGGAAACTCCGCTTCACTCACCAGCTTCACAAACGCAAACACCCGTTCCAGCTTTTCCAGTTGTTCTTCGATTTCGTCCGCGTCGAGGTTCAGCACCTGCGCCAAGATTGCCGAATCGAACTCGTAGCCCTGCACGCTCGCGGCAGTCAGCAGCTTGCGGTCGTCTTCACTGAGCTGCGCGAGCTTGCGTTCGATCATCCCGCGCACCGATTCCGGCAACGCGCGTTCGATGTCGGGCAAGGCTTCCGCCAGCGTCCACGTCGCGGGGGCTTCCGTCAACGACACCGTAGCAAAGGCTTCCGTCTGTTCGGTCTCAGGCGGCAACAGACTGAAGTCCGTTCTACGAATCACGTTGCGGTCGCGCAGGTAACGCACCAGGTCCGCCATAAACAATGGACTACCTTCCGTCTTCGCGTGAATCAGTTGGGGAAACTCTGGCGGGAAGCGATGACCGGGGAATTCCAACGCCAGGTATTCGGCAATCTCCGCTGCGTTCAAAAACTCCAGCAACAATTCCCGGCACACGCCGCGCGCCTGCAAATCCGGCTTGATCTGCAAGAAAGGATGTTTCGCCAACAGCATGTCCGAAGGCCGATAGGTCACGACGATCAGCACGCGCAGCGCCTCGAACTTACCCGCCAAAAAGCTGAGCAGATCAATCGTCGAAACGTCCGCCCAATGCAGATCGTCAAAGAACAAGACCAGCGGGCGCCGTTCGGCGACGGCTTGCAGGAAGTTGGCAAGCTCGCGCTTCATCCGTTCCTGCGAAGCGGCTTTGACTTCGGCCAGCAGCTTCGCATCGGACAAATCCTCCGCAGACAGCGGCGCAACCTGTGCGTACCACGTGGCCGCAATACGCCTCATCAGTTGAGCGGCGCTGCCCAGCACTTCGTCACCCGGTTTCATGGTGCGCGCCAGTGAGTGCGTGTCATCCAGGCGTAGCAGGGCTTCGAGCGCTTCCAGCAGCGGCAGGTAAGCCTCCGTGCCAGCCAGCCGTTCCGAACAACGTCCGCGCGCAATCGTGCCTTGCTCTGCGGCGGCCAGTTCAGCGAGGAAATCTTCGACCAGCGTCGTCTTGCCGATGCCCGGTTCGCCCGCCACACACAACAGCGCGCCGCGCCCGGCCTGCGCTGCGTTGAAAGCCGCGCGCAGTTCCGCCCGTTCCGGTTCGCGCCCGACGGTGTGACGGAGCGCGCGCGTGGCAGGAATCGCCGGGGGCAGCGTAGAGGCGGCGCCATGTCGCTCCATTGCCTGCAACGCCTGCGCGATTTCGCTGGCCGCCGGGCGCGCCTCGGCCTGTTTCGCCAGCATCCGCAAAATCAAAGCATTGAGCGCAGCGGGCAGTTCCGGATTCAACTGTGTGGGCGCGACCGGCGTTGCGGTCGTGATTTGTTGCAGTGTGCTGAGCAGTGTTGCCGCATGGAACGGATGGCTGCCCGTTGCCAGTTCATAAAACAAAATGCCGAGCGCGAAGATGTCGGTGGCGCTGGTGACGCGCTCGCCGCGCGCCTGTTCCGGCGACATGTATTTCACCGTGCCGAGCAGCATGCCGGGCTGCGTGCCCGCCAGCGGTTCGGCTGCGCGGCTGGCGTCTAGGCGCGCCAAGCCGAAATCGAGCACTTTCACGTAACCGTCAGCGCGCACCATGATGTTTTCGGGTTTGATGTCGCGGTGCGTGACGCCCGCCGCGTGGGCTACGTGCAAGGCTTTGGCAAGCTGGCTGCCCCAGGCGAGCAACGAATCGAGTGCGATACGTTCTGCCGCCATCGCTCTCAGCGTGCGCCCGGCGACCAGTTCCATGACGATGAAGCGTCCGGCCTCGCTCTCGCCGATTTCGTGAATGGTGATGATGTTCGGATGATTGAGCGCGGAAATCGCCAGTGCCTCCTGCTCGAAACGGCGCAAACGTTCGGCGTCGTTGGTGAATTCGGCGGGCAGTAGTTTGAGCGCGACCTGGCGTTTCAAGCGCGTATCTTCGGCCAGCCAAACCTCGCCCATCCCGCCTTTGCCCAGCAGGGAAATGATGCGGTACTGATTGATCGCACGTGGTTGCGCATTCGCCAATGGGTTGGTCAGCATAGCCGTGGGCTGCTCTTCACTGGCCTGATCTTTGACTTGTCGCAAGCGTTCCGCGTTCATGCTCGTTCAGTCGCGTGATGTTTGATGGCGGGCAGTGTCTATCGAACTTAGCGCCGCCCGGTCTGGCGTGTAAAACGGTGCGCACTTTAGCACAGCACGCCAACCGCAGACAGCGCCGGCAAGCCCCTGCTGCTTCCGCACTGCCGCGTTTCGGCTTATCATCCGCAGCGTTTTCATTGCCGGACAACACCACTAGAAAAAGGAAAGACTATGCGTCACATCACGCGCGCCGCTGGCACATTGTTTTTGCTGGGAACAATGGTTATGGCTCAAACACCCAAAGGCTTCGATCAGATCAACCAGGAATTCAAAACCTTCTACGAACAGCAACTCAAACAGCACGGCATCGTCGGCAGCAGCTTCATGCTGATTCACGACAACCAGGTCGTCGCGCAAAACTTTTACGGCCTGGCACACGCCGAACAAAAGCGTGCGGTGGATGAGAACACCATTTACCACTGGGCTTCGATCACGAAGACCTTCACCGGCATTGCGATCATGCAATTGCGCGATCGTGGCTTGCTCAAGCTGGATGATCCGATCATCAAATACGTGCCCGAATTGAAAGAGGTGCACAATCCGTTCGGCCCAATGGAAAGCATCACGATTCGCCATTTGATGTCGCATAGCGCGGGCTTTCGTGGCGGGACGTGGCCTTGGGGTGGCGACAAAGACTGGCAGCCGCACGAACCGCAGTATTGGTCGCAATTGGTGGCGATGCTGCCCTATACCGAAATCCTCTTTCCGCCCGGCAGCAAGTTCAGTTATTCAAACCCCGGCATCATCTTTCTGGGTCGCGTGATCGAGTCGCTGACGCACGATGATTACGAGGTTTACATTGACAAGAACATCTTCAAGCCGCTCGAAATGTATCGCAGCTATTTCGATACGACGCCGTATCATCTGTTGAAATACCGCTCGCACAGCTATTACTTACAAGACGGCAAGCTGACCCCCGCGCGCTTTGACGTAGACACCGGCATCACTGTCTCGAACGGCGGATTGAATGCGCCGCTGCCGGATATGGTCAAGTATCTGAACTTCCTGTTGGGCGATCCGAAAAGGCAAGACGTTTATGACCAGGTGTTGAAACGCAGTTCGCTGGAAGAGATGTGGCAGCCGCAAGTCGCCATCACGCCCGATGCCATCGTCACGCCGGAAGGGAAGCAGCGCAAGGATGCGTTGGGCCTGTGTTATTTCATCGAAGACAACTTCGGCCAGCATTTCATCGGTCACAGCGGCGGGCAAAACGGCTTCATCTCGCATTTCTATGTGCGGCCTGACAATCGCACGGCTTACCTTGTGGCATTTAACACGCACGCCATCCCGACCGAGAAGAACAAAAGCCAGGACACGCGGCTGTTAGATCACGAGTTGAAGGAGTGGCTGTTTGCGCGGGTGTTTCCGTTATTTGGAAACCCATAGTAGTATGCGCGCCACCAATCGCTTTACCCGTAACAATCCAATCAACAAGGAGACCTTCCTAAATGGCGGTCAACGAAGCTGGCTCGCTGTCTGTCGCCGAGCGCGCGCACAAACGTATCACCTGGCGGCTGATGCCCTTTCTGCTGCTGCTTTATTTCCTCGCCTACATTGATCGCACCAACGTGGGTGTGGCGGCGCTTGATATGAAAAAGTCGCTGGGCGAAGGCGGTCTGGGGTTTGACGATGCGATCATCGGCATCGGCGCGGGCATCTTTTTCATCGGCTACTTTTTGCTGGAAATCCCCGGCACGCTGATCGTCGAGAAATGGAGCGCCAGCAAATGGATCGCGCGCATCATGATTACGTGGGGCCTCGTCGCTTCGCTGATGGGTTTGGTGGGCACGCCTTATCTCAATTTTTTATGCATCGTGGATTGGTGCGCGGTCTTTCACCCGGTCACGGCGGCGCTCGGCTCAATCACATCGCTGATGGGCGTCAATCCGCCGCAGATGCAAAACTGTTCCTGCGAAGTGAAGCAGTTTTATTTCCTGCGCTTCCTGCTGGGCATTGCCGAAGCCGGCTTCTTCCCCGGCATCATTGTTTATCTTTCGCACTGGTTCCGCTATGCCGACCGCGCCAAGGCCAAATCGCAATTTATGATCGGCTTGCCCGTCGCGACGATCCTGGGCTTGCCCGTCTCGCAATGGATCATGCACAAGGTGCAATGGGGCGGCACGGCGGGTTGGCGCTGGGTTTACATTATCGAAGGCATCCCGTCGGTCATCCTCGGCATTGTGACGCTGTTCTATCTGACCGACTGGCCCGCGCAGGCCAAGTGGCTGCCCGCAGATGAAAAGAAGTGGATTATGGAAGAGTTGGAACGCGAACGCCGCGAAAAACAATCCGGGCCGCAACTCTCGTTCTGGCAGGAAGTCTGGCACGCGCTCAAAAAGAAAGAGACGCTCTTGTTGTCGGCGATTTATCTAAGCGTGGTGATCGGCTATTACGGCCTGACGTTTTTTATCCCGGCGATCACCGCGCGTATGCAAGGGCGCTCCACCGTCGAACAAACGATCATCGCCATGCTGCCGTACATTTGCGGCTTGATCACCATGCTCTGGAATGCCAGGCATTCTGACCAAACCGGCGAACGACGCATTCACACTGTCTGGCCGCTGTTGCTGGGTGCGGTCGCGCTGGGCGTGGCAAGCTTCACGACCGAAAACCTGCCGGTGACGATCATCTGTCTCTGCTTGATTGGCGTCGGTGTGCACGCCTATCTGCCCGTGTTCTGGACCTGGCCGAGCGCGTTTATGACTTCGGCAATGGCGGCGACGGCGGTTGGCGTGATCAACTCGGTCGGCAACCTCGGCGGCTATTTCGGCCCGCAAGTCGTAGGCCAGATGAAAAAGCAAAGCGGGTCGTATGTGCGGGGCTTGCAGTTTTTGGCAGTGTGCGTGTTGGTATCGGGGCTGTTGGCGTTGTTGTTGAAATTACCGGAAAAGAAAGCGGCGGCAGGCGGGCAATGATTCGGCATGCATCAATTGCCTGAATCGTCGCGCATCAACGCCTTAAACCCAGCTTGTACGAAATGCTGATCGAAGGTCAGGGCTTCGGTCATACCTGCTTGGCGCATGACGATAAAAGAAAGGCAGTCCACCAGACCCCATTCCTTGTCTCGATACCCTTTGTAAAGCTCGAATCCTTGTTCAAACAGGGAAGGGTTGAGCGGCACAATTTCAACTTCGGCCGAGAGCCGAAATCCTTCAATTACCTCGACCGCTTGCGTTTTGAAATTACGAGCCAAGGCATTGCCGATTTCCAGCAAGACAGCCTCGGTTACGACGAGCGGATGACCATCGTAAAAGTCTGCCAACTCGGTTGCACGTTGGTGATATTGATCGCGCTTGTTGATCAGCGCCAAGACAAAGACCGTATCAATCAGAATGCGATTGGTCATCTTCCGCCCCAGTCAGGTAAAGCTCGAAGTTCACTGAAAAATCTGCTGGCGCATCAATTTCAATCTGCTTTAAGCGGGCCATCAGCGTTGCGTTAGGCATGGCAGCAACTGGTTCCGCCAGCTTTTTGACGATGGCATATAGCTTAGTCAGTTGCGTTGGGCTTAGCTTTTCGATTTCACCGTGAAGCATTTCTTTGGTGGTCATTTGGCCTCCTCAATTAAAGTATAAAATGCCAGCACGCTCCGCGCCAACGCCACCAGCATCTCCCGCAATTCCACCGGCTCCACAATCTCGACCTGTGCGCCCAAGCCAATCAAATTCCCGCAAGCATTCTCTGCCACCTGATAATTCATCTGCACCGTGATCCGTCCATCCGCCTCCGGTTTACCCACGTGCTCGACGCTGGCAAAGCGCCCGGCGAATTGCAGTCGCCAGAGGGCGTCAGGATGCACGCGCAGCGTGACCGGATAGCGCGGGAACTTCGCTTTGAATTCCACATTGGATTGCTGCCACGTCGCGGCCAGATCGAAATCGGCAGGACGCACAAAACCCTCATCCAACAACTCTGCTATCCGCACACGCGAGACTCGATAGTTGCGAATAGCGTCGTCAATCGCGGCGAGCAAGTACCACACGCTGCCTTTGGCAACCAGGCCGAGCGGTTCGACGATGCGTTCGACGCCGCATTCATCACCGCCCCCGCCACGCTGATAACTGATGCGCAACTTGCGCTCTTGCCAGACGGCTTCCTGAATCACCGGCAAGCAGGGCACGGCTTCGTCGGCGCGCTGCCAGCCCGCCACGTCCACATAAATGCGTTGGCTAACCTGTTCGGCGTTGTGGCGGGCGTTGGCCGGAATCGCGGCCAGCAGCTTGATCTGCGCGCCGTCCGCAGCCTTCGCCAAACCCAGATCGGCCAGCAAGCGTGCGGGGCGCGTCAGAAAGAGCGCCTGCACTTCGGCTTCGTTCAGCCCAGTCAGATTGGTGCGGTAATTTTCGGTCAACGACCAGCCGCCGCCCGTGCCGCGTTCGGCAAAGACGGGAATGCCCGCGATGCTCAAGGCTTCCATATCGCGCAGGATCGTGCGTTCGGAAACTTCCAGCCGTTCGGCCAGCGCGCGCGCGGTGATGCGCGTGTGGATTTGCAGCAACAGCAGAATCGAGATCAGTCGGTCGGCTCGCATCGCCATGTACCTTTCTTTGAGGATGTGCAATTTTACTGCGGCAATATGACAGATGATGTCAGGAATGGGCGCGTATTTTTCTGCCACACCCTAACCGGAGGCGACAAACATGAACTGGGCTGCATTCAAATCCGCCGCGCCCGCGTTGGCCGAGGCGGCCGAGGCGCTCTTTGACAAAAGCGGCGTTGTGCTGGTTGGCACGCTGCGCAAAGATGGTTCGCCGCGCATCTCGCCAGTTGAGCCGCTGTTGCTGGCGGGCGAATTGTATCTGGGCATGATGCCGCAATCGTTCAAAGTGGCTGATTTGCTGCGCGACCCGCGCTGCACAGTGCACAGCACAATCAGCGACCGGCACGCCACCGAAGGCGAATTCAAGCTGCACGGGTGCGCGCGCAATGTGCTGGACGCCGCAGAACGTCAGCGTTACTGCGAGGGACTGAACGCAAAAATTGGCTGGAGCCCTGAAGGCATGCCCTTTGAACTGTTTGCCGTGGAAGTGCAGAGCGCGGGCCATTTCAAAACCGAAGCGGCGGCGCGGGTGATGCAAAAATGGCGCGCGGGCGAAGCGGTGCACACCTTCCGCCAGGGAATTGATGGCAAGGCGGTAGAAGTGACGGAGGGAGGCGCGGATCAATGAAAGTGGCCTTTGGTTTAAAAGCGCATTCAGGCTGGGCGGCGCTGATCGTTCTCGGCGAGGACGCTGACGGTTGCGTAATCGTTGAGCGGCGGCGCATTGAGTTAGTTGATGACGAATGGGCCAAGCAGCCCTATCACGCTGCCGAAAACTTGCCGCTAGCGGACGCGCGCGACTTGGTCACACGCGGTGTTGCCGCTGCGCAGCGGATTGCGTTGCGCGAGCTGCGCGCCATGCTCAAGCGCGAACACGCACGAAAAAACGAGGTGTGCGGCTGCGCGGTGCTCACGGCCAATCCCATGCCTGATTGGAACATTGCTGAAATCCTCGCCGTGCACTTCCGCATGCACAAAGCCGAAGGAGTTTTGTTTCGGGAGGCGCTGGCGCACGCCGCTGAAAGCTGCGGGCTAAAGCTGGTCGCCATCCCGGAAAAGTCGCTGACGCAATACGCCGAGCAGTCGTTTGGAGCTTCGGCGGACAGCTTGTTAAGGCAAATTGCAGCACTTGGCAAAGCCGCTGGCCCACCGTGGGGCAAAGACCAGAAGGATGCCGCCCTGGCCGCACTCGTGGCCTTGTATAGGCGCTAACCGTGAGTTGAAAACATGAAAACCACCAAACGTGCTGTGCCGAAAAAACAAGCCGCGTCACCCAGCGGCCCAATTGCTGACCGCCCGCACATGCCCGGTTACGGTGTGCCTACAGACAAGAAAGGCCTGCTGCCCTGGCCGCACGTCGTCGAACGCATGAACGAAGCGCAGAACTATTGGGTCTGTACCGTCGGCCCCAATTACGAGCCGCACGCGACGCCGGTCTGGGGCTTGTGGTTGGATGACCGGCTCTACTTTGGCGGTCGCGCGACTTCGCGCCGCCAACGCAATCTAGCCGCGAATTCGGCGGTGTGCATTCATCTCGAAAGCGGTTCCGATGTCGTCATTCTGCACGGCGCGGCGCATAAGCTGGCCGCGCCAGAGCGCCCGTTGACGTTGCGCCTGCTTGAAATCTCGCGCCGGAAATACGGCTATGCGCCGACGCCGGAGGAATACGAAGCGGGCGAAAACGTGTGGGTTTTTCGCCCGCAGAAGGTGTTAGCCTGGATGCAATTTCCCAAAGACGCGACACGTTTCTGGCTGCAATCATGAGCTTCTCCCGCCGGTTAAAAGACAGTTGTCTGATGATGGATCAGAAGAATCGAATCGTATAAACCACCCGCACGCCGCGCCCAATTTCCGGCGCAAAATCTTTGATGAACGAGAGGTGGTTGCGATAGAGCTTGTTGTTCAGGTTGAACGCATTGACCGAGACGATCTGCGCCCGATGCTGGCTGGCCAGCGTGTAGGAAGCCGTCACATTCACCGTCGCGTAACCGGCGGTCTTCTCTTCGGTCGTGAAGACGCGGTTCTGATCGCGTGCCATCACCACTTCCGGGTTGAAGCGGAATTCTTTATAAAGCCATTCGAACCCGGCGTGTGCGCGCAACGGCGGGATGCGCGGCAGTGGCGTTTTGAGTTCAGTCAGTTTGGCGTTGACGTAATCGAGGCTTGAAAGCAGCCAAAAGCTGCGCGTCAACCCGGCCTCGAAGCGCGCTTCCGTGCCGACGAACCGGCTCTTGCCCTGGTCGTAGTCGGCCTCGATCAAACCGTCTTCGATATTGCCGGTCGGCGCGAGAAAGATGAAGTCGCGGATGTGATAGTAAAAGACATTCCACTCGGTGCGCAGCCGCTCGGAAGAGTGCCGCAAGCCCACATCGAGTCCATCAGTGCTCTCGCGGTTGAGATTCACGTTGCCGATTTCGAAGGTCGCGTTGCCCGGATGCGGGCCGTGGTTGTATAGCTCTTCGAGCGCGGGCGCGCGGTACGAATGCGTGTAATTGGCGACGAAGGCCGTGCTCTGGGGCAGCGGAACACGAAAGCCCACCGCGCCCGAAAAGCCGGTGAACGAACGGTCGCGCAAGCCCTGTGGGTCGTAACCGTTGTGCTCGACACGTCCGCCGAATTGAAAGCCGATGTGCTCGAAGTCAACCCGTTGGAGAGTAAACGCCGCGAAAGAATTCTGTGTCGTGGGCGGCGCCAGCGCCTCTGCGCCAGCGGAAGTGTAATCGCGGTAATAACCTGAGAAGCCGAAGCTCCCTGACAATTTGCCCGTGCGCCGCTCATCGAAGACGCCGCGATAGACCAGCGTCTTGTTCTTAAACGCAGTGTTGATTGCGCCCGTGTCGGCGGCGACTTCATCGTGCCGGTAATTATTGTATTGCAGCGAGAACTGCATGCTGTTGACGAATGAATCCAAATCGCGCAGCCCAAAGCGCCCTTGCACACTCTGGCGGCGCGGCGTCAGGTAAACGATCTCCGGCGCTGCCTCGTTCGGGTCATAGGGGATGCCATAGCGGCGATTGTCATACGCGTAGTCGGCGCTAAACCAGCCCTTGCCAGAGAAGTAGCCCAAGCCGCCCGCGCCGTTGGCGTTGCGCGCGTAAGAATTGCGCACGCGGCCAAGTGGCGTGTCGTACTCGCCCGCGCGCTGCGCTCCGCCATTGCCCCACACCAGCCAATTCTTGGTGCCGTACTCGATCCCGCCGCTGCCGCCACCTTGCCAATTGTTGCTACTACCCAAAGCGGTGAAGAAACCGCGTATACCCGGATGCGCTTCATCGTGACCGGCGATGGCGTTGACCACGCCGCCGATGGCGCTGGAGCCATAGAGCAAGGTCGCGGGGCCCTTGACCACTTCGACGCGATCCACGCTCAGGATGTCAACCGGCTCAGCATGGTCGCCTGATTGGAAGCCGAGCGCGCCGATGCGCTCACCGTCCTTCAAAACCAGCACGCGGTCTCCATCAAAGCCGCGAATCACCGGGCGCGCCGAACCAGGGCCGAAGCTGCGTTTGGCTACGCCCAACTCGTTGTCGAGCGCTTCGCCTAAGCTAATCGGATTCTTCTTCGCCAAATCCAGCGAGCCGATGATGGTCACCGATTGAATGGAGTTGAAGGTCGTCTCTTCGCTGCCGGTCGCCGTGACTGTGACCTGCTCACGCAAGGCGCCGAGCTTGATCTTGAAATCAGCGGTTGCCCCGCTGTTGCCGACATCCACCTGTTGCACGACATCAGGCGTTCCTTCCAGATGCGCCGTCACGTCATACTTGCCGGGCGGGATGTTCTGAAACTCATACTTTCCGTCATCATCCGTTTCGGTCGAACGTTTCAGTTGCAGAATCATGACGTGCACGCCGTGGACAGCTTTTTCGTTGTCGCCGAGTGTCACTTTGCCTTTGAGCGTGCCGTTCGACTGGGGTAAGCCAGGGCTATGAATTGGCCAGCTTGTTGGCACAGTCGCCGTGCTGTTGAGCGTGCTTTCCGCTTGGGCTGCATTGGCCGCTTGCGCAAAGACGCCGACGGTCAGCAGCAGCAGACCGCATATGAGCCACGCAAAGTTGGCGTTAGGTTTTTTGATAAGCATTAAGAATCCTCCTCCTTCGGCTGCGCAGGCCGCAGCATTGGAAATGTGGGACATTAAGTTTGCCAAGTCGTGATTGAACCACCGGATGCTAGGCGAAAGGCGGATAAACAGCATCCGGTTTTCAATGAAGCGCTGGTTGGCGTGGACAAATGGTCGGATGGCTCGGACGAGCAGCAACTGCGGTCAAAGCCGTAAAAGCTGCTCGCGCAAAATACGGGATTGAATGCGGCTGACATTGAGTTGCTGCCCGGTGCTCAAGGTCACGAGATACGTGCCGCCCGGCAGCGCATTCACGCGGCGGATCAAGGTGAGATTGGCGAGCGCCCCGCGTCCCAGCCGCACGAAACGCGCCGCGTCGAGCCGCGCCTCCAAATCTTTCAAGCGATAAATAATCGTGTAATTCTCGTTGTGAATCGTCGTTAGATGCAGTATCTCGGCTTCGGCCACGATGGACGCAATTTCGTCAACCGGGATGATGACAATCGCGTCTTTCTGGCGCACGGGAATGCGTTCGAGTCGTGCCGGGCGAGTCGCGGCATCGTATGCATCAGCCGCCGCGCGTACATTGGCGACCGCTTCCCGCTTGAGTTCCGCGCGCTCCAGGCGCTCTTGCGCGCGATTGAGCGTGTCGCGCAAACGCTTGGCCTCGACCGGCTTGAGCAGATAGTCCACGGCATTCAAATCGAACGCGCGCACGGCGTATGCGTCGTAGGCTGTGACGAAGACGATCAGCGGCAGCCGTTTTTTTTTGAGCAACCGCACCACACCCAGGCCGTCCAGTTCCGGCATCTGTAAATCGAGCAGCGCGAGGTCAGGGCGGCGTTTTTCAATCAATTCGAGCGCCTCCGTACCCGTGGCGGCTTCGCCGATCAACTCGACATCTTCAAATCCGCGCAGCAACGCGGCGAGGAACGAACGCGCGGGGCGTTCGTCGTCCGCAATTACGACGCGTAATTTCTGGTTCATGCGCAACTCCTGTAAGCTGGTTCCCGACGAAACCGGTCACTGTGGTGTGCGTTCGCGCTTGCCATTGGTAACAGTACTTTCCAAAGTGAGCACCTCCATCCAAGTTGCGCATCGCAGACCCAGTTGTTCGTGTGTGAGAAACGAACGCTGCCATGATCAAGATGCCGCTCCTGTAATGAGCCTCGGCAAAGTGGGCTAAGCCGCTACCGGCATCCTCATACTTCATCTGTTTCTAACTATGCTTGAGAGCGAAATCGTAGGCGGGCTTAGGCAAGGGCAGCAATCAGTAATTAATGATCTGTCGCTGATTGCAGGTGAATGGCGAGTTTCTCCTGCTCAGCGGCTGCTAGCTTTTGCTCACGACGCTTAACGTTCGTGTTGACTGGAGTGTTGATGGATTGGAAGGGCCACCACAGGCGCTAGGTCAGCCCGAGGCAGGTGAAGAGCCGTTAAAGCAACCGGCCATGAAGGCAGCTTCAGTCTGGCGCACAATTCTCACGTTTGTGTGGCGGCGACCTTTTCGCTCGTACACCTGCTAACTTAAGCCAGGCGAAGCACCCGGCTGGTCAGTTCCGCCACAAACCAACCCAAGGCCACGGTCAAGGCGATCCATCCCAGCATTTCGACATTCGGCAGCGTCAACCCCAACACCCTGCGCAAAGTCGGCCAAAGCACGACCAACGCCTGCAAGCCCGCGCCCAGCAGCACCGCGAAGTGCAAGGCCGCGTTTGGCAGCGGCTCGACCTTGACGCGGCGCGCCGGGTAAGCAAACAGCAATTGTGCGCTGCACGCATACAAAAATAACGCGCTGCGCACCGCGACATCGTCATAGCCGTAATGCGGCAGGCGCAACAGCAACAGACCGCCGATGATGGCTTGGGCCGCGCCCGCAAGGACGACGAACCGCAGCGAGGCCCGATCCAGCAACGGCGCGCGCGGGTCGCGTGGGCCGCGTGCCATCACACCGTGGTTGCGATCCAGGCCCAGCGCAATGGCGGGCGGCCCGTTGGTGATGACGTTGAGCCAGAGCAATTGAATCGCCGTGAGCGGCAGCAACAATCCGCCGCCCGCTTCTTGCAAGCCCCGCACGAACGAGCCGAGCGCGCCGCCGATGACCAGCAAAACCAGCGCCAGATTGGCGGCAGACAGGAAACGGATGAATGTCTGGATGTTCTCGTAAATGCTGCGGCCTTCTTCAATCGCGGCGACGATGGTGGCGAAGTTGTCGTCGAGCAATACCAGATCGGCGACTTCGCGCGACACGTCGCTGCCGCGCTGGCCCATCGCCACGCCCACATCGGCGCGTTTCAAGGCGGGCGCATCATTCACGCCGTCGCCAGTCATGGCGACGATCTCGCCATTGGCTTTCAGCGCTTCAACTAAACGCAGTTTGTGTTCGGGGGCGACGCGGGCAAAGACGTTGGTTTCTTTGACGGCTGCGCGCAAGACTTCATCCGAGAAGGTTTCCAGTTCCCAGCCCGTCAGCACGCGGCCAGGCGGGATACCGACTTCGTTGGCGATGGCCAGCGCGGTGGCGGGATGATCGCCCGTGATCATCACGACGCGAACGCCTGCGTCCTGCGCGTGGCGGATAGCTGGCGGGACTTCCGCACGCGGCGGATCCCAGAGCAGCACCAAACCCAGAAAGGACAATTCGTCTTCGCCTTCGCCGGCGCGCCACGCCAGCGCGATGACGCGGAAGCCCTCGTGTGCGTAAGCGTCGGCTTTCTCCACCCAGTTCAGGCGTTGCGCCTCGGTCAACACGCTGCGTTGCAACAGCACCTCGGGCGCGCCTTTAACGTAGCTGGTCAACTGGCCCGCTTCTTTCACGGTGGCGCGCATGAACTTGGCGGCGCTGTCAAAGGGCACGCTGCTATGGCGCACGTGCCGGGCGTGCAATTGCGCGGCTTCGAGTTGGTGCGTGCGGGCGAATTCAAACAGCGCCAGTTCCAGCGGGTCGCCCGCGCCGGTCTCAGTTTCGGCATCATTGGCGAGCACCAGCGCGTGCAGCGCGCGCGCCGTATCGGGCGTGTCCAAATGTTTTACGGTCATGCGGTTTTCGGTCAGCGTGCCGGTTTTGTCGGTGGCGATGACGGTGACCGAGCCGAGCGCTTCGACGGCGCTCAAGCGGCGCACGACGGCCTGGCGTTTGGCCATGCGTTCGACGCCCAAGGCCAGCGTCAGCGTCAGCACGGCAGGCAAACCCTCGGGCACGGCGGCGACGGCCAGCGCGACGGCGAAAAAGAGTACGTGACCGGCGCGCGCCCAACCTTCGACCAAAAGGCCGCCGATGACGATTAAGACTGACAGCGCCAGGATCGCGCGCGCGATTTGGTTGCCAAATAGCTCCAAGCGTTTTTCGAGCGGCGTCTTTTCGGTTTCAAGCTGGCCGAGCAGCGCGGCCAGCTTGCCCATCGTGCTGGCCGCGCCGGTGCGCGTGATTTCCAAATATCCCTTGCCCCGCACGAGCAGCGTGCCGCTGAACGTCTCGCTGGCGACGGCTTTATCCACCGGTGCCGATTCGCCTGTCAGCACGGCTTCATCCACCAGCAAGCCTTGGCCCTCGCGCCAGGCGCCATCCGCTGGGATGCGGTCGCCCGCTTCCAACCGAATCACATCCCCAGGCACCAGCGCGGTGCTGGACAATTGCACCAGCCTGCCATCACGCAACCCCCAAACTTGTGCGGCGGTCAGTGCTTTCAAACGCGCCAGGGCCGTTTCGGCCTTGCTCTCCTGGTAAACACCTAAGCCGGCGTTGAGCAGCAGGATCAAGGCAATCGCCAGTGACTCAAGGGGCAAGCCGGGCGCGCCCGCGCCAACCCAGATGACCAGATCAACGGCAAGCGCGCACAGCAGAATGTAAATCAACGGGCTTTGAAACTGGCGCAGGGAACGTTGCCAGAGTGACTTGGGCGGTTGTTCGGAAAGTGCGTTGGGGCCGTGTTGCGCGAGGCGTTGTTGCGCTTCGGTGGTGGATAGTCCGGGCATCGCATTCATGGGGCAATCTCCAGTTGAACGTGCCCAAGCTTGTCCCAGGCTCGAGGGGATTGCAAATGCGATGGATTTCAAGCAACTGCTTGCCCCCGAAGACGTTACGGTGTTCGACAAGCTGGCAGCTTGTCGAACATACAAGCCTCACGAAGCGGCACAAAGAAGCGCGCCAAGGCCGGGGGCAGACCTGTTAGGAAATCTGCGATAGCGGAAAGACGGTTTCTTCGTTGGTGCGCACTTCGTCCTTAAACAACCGCACCAAGAAGGGCGGCGCAATCAGCGTCGTCGCAATAGACATAAACAGCACGACGCCGTATGTCGCTGGCGTGACGGCGGCCAAGCTCAGGCCGATTTGCGCGACGACGATGCCGACTTCGCCGCGCGGCACCATGCCCATGCCGACTTGCGCGGCCTTCTTTTTGCCCAGCGGCCAGGCGGCGAGGCCGCAACCGATCAATTTCGAGATGACGGCCAGCAGCGTCACGATCAGGGCCAGCCCAATCGTCGCGCGATTCAAAAAGGCGTCCAGCTTGAGCTGCATCCCGATGTTGACCAAAAAGAAGGGCAGCAGGAATTCGGTGACGGCTTCGGCTTGCTGCGGCATGTCTGTGCCTTCGGCGGATTCCGAAAGCGCCATGCCCGCGAGGAACGCGCCGATGATCGCGGCCACGCCGATGTAGTTGGCGACGACCGCCAAACCCAGACAGAGCGACAGGCCGAAGACCAAATAGGACTGGCCGGTTTTCAAGCGTTCAATGCGCGGGCGGATGCGGTTGACCGTGCGCGCGCCGACCAGCAGCACCAAAAGCGTGAAGCCGATGGCCAGCGCCGCCGTTGTGGCGATGTGGGTGTAATTGACGCCGCCTTTGGCCATGCTGCTGACGACGGCCAGAATCAACAGGCCCAGGATGTCGTCAATCACCGCCGCGCCCAGAATGATGCGGCTGACGTCCAGGCTGAGCAGACCCATCTGGCCCAGCACGCGCGCCGTGATGCCGACCGAAGTGGCGACCATTGCCGCGCCGACAAAGACGGCTTCAATCGTAGGTTTGCCCCAGAGGCGCATCACCGCATACCCGAAGATAAACGGCACAATCACCCCTGACACAGCGACCAGCAAGGCCCGTGCGCCAACGCGGAAGATGTCCGCCGGTTTGGTTTCAAGGCCGACCAGAAAAAGCAAAAAGATGACGCCGATTTCAGCGAGCACGCTGGTCAAATCGGTCGGGGCGACCCAATGCAGCACGCTCGGCCCGATCAAGACGCCCGCGAGGATTTCGCCCGCGACGGCAGGTTGTTTCAGCCGCTCGAAGAGTTCCGCCGCCAGTTTGGCCGCGACGAACATCACGAAGATGGTGAAAAGAAAATCCCCGTGACCGCCGCTGTCAGGCGCGGCCGTTGTCGCCGTGGTGAGAAATTCAGTCATGCGCTTTCCGCCCGGTATTCATCCAGCTTGCGATAGAGCGTTTTGCGATCCAGGCCGAGCATTTCTGCCGCGCGCGATTTATTGCCGCCCGTCTTGCGCAGCACTTCCAGGATGTAATCGCGTTCCAGTTCGCGCAGGGTGAGATTCTGTGCGCTGGATTGCGCGATGAGCCGGGCCGCCGCGCCGCCCGCCCGGATGCGGTCGGGCAAATCATTGGGGGTCAGTTGCGCGCCGCGCGTCAGGGCGGCGGCGCGCTCAATGGCGTTTTCCAATTCCCGCACATTGCCGGGCCATGAATACGCCGTCAGCAAGGCCAGCGTTTCGGGTGACACATCCAGCGGCGGCTGGCCGGAGGCGTTGGCGCTGCGGCTGATGAAATGTTCAACCAGCAGCGGAATGTCATAGGCGCGTTCGCGCAACGGCGGCACGCGCAGGTGGATGACATTCAAACGCCAATACAAATCCTGGCGGAAACGCCGGGTGTGCACATCCTCTTCCAACTCGCGGTTGGTGGCGGCGATGACGCGCACCTCAATCGCGCGTTCGTGCTCGGAACCCACACGCCGCACTGCTCCGGCTTGCAAGGCGCGCAACAATTTGGGTTGGACTGACAACGGCAGTTCGCCGATTTCGTCCAGGAAAAGCGTACCGTGATCGGCGGCTTCAAACAGGCCCGTGCGCGCTTGGCGTGCGCCGGTGAAGGCCTGACCGGTGTGGCCGAAGAGTTCTGACTCGATCAGGTCGGCGGGGATGGCGGCGCAATTGACCGGGACAAAATTTCCTTTGCGTCCCGAAGCTTCGTGCACGGCGCGCGCCACCAACTCTTTGCCAGTGCCGGATTCGCCGGTGATGAGCACGGTGCTATTGCTTTGCGCGGCACGCGCAATCAGATCAAAGAGTTCGCGCATCGGACGCGAGGCTCCGATGATGAGTGTGGGCGTGGTGGGAATTTCGCGGCGCAGGCGTGCTTGAGCGCGTTGCGGCGCGCTGCGTTCGAGGGCTTGTTCGATGGTGGAGAGCAGTTCAGCGGTCTTGAAGGGTTTGGTGACGTATTGAAACGCGCCTGCCTTGACCAATTCGACGGCCTGCTCCACCGAACCGAACGCGGTGATGACGATGACGGGAACTTCGGCGCGCCGGGCGCGGGCGGTGCGCAACAATTCATCGCCTTTCAGCAATGGCATTTGCACATCGGTGATGAGCAGGTCGAGCGGTTCGTGGTCGCGTTGCAACAGGGCCAGGGCCGCCCGGCCATCCGCCGCCAGCACGGGTTCGTGGCCCGCCTCTTCCAACACTTCCTGCAACAGGTCGCGCATATCGGCGTCGTCTTCGGCAATTAACAAACGTGCTTTGTTCATCATATTTTCACGGCACGACCCGCGTCGTCAGGTGAAACCGCCAGGACGAATGCACGCCGCCCCCTCAAACCGGTTGCGGAGCTTGCGCGGCCTGTTCCCGGGGTTTTCTTTGTTTTATCCCCGCGCTGGGTTGAAGTTCCTTGGTACCCGGCACCTCAGCGACTGTTGCTGCTTCGGCGACAGCCTCCTTGGCGACTGGCAGATAAAGGGTGAATTGCGCACCCCGGGTTGCGTTATTGGTGGCGGTGATCCACCCACCGTGCTCTTCGACAATGCGGCGCGAGACAGCCAGTCCCAGTCCGGTGCCGTTGCCGATGTCCTTGGTTGTAAAGAAGGGATCAAAAAGGTGCATGAGATGTTCGGGGGCAATGCCAGTGCCGGTGTCGCGCACGCTGATGCTGGCGAAGCGTTGCCCGTTGCGCAGCAGCAATGGCCCCGCGCATGCGATCAACAAACGGCCACCGTCGGGCATGGCGTGCAATCCGTTTTGACAAACATTGAGCAAGACCTGATGGATCAATTCGCTGTCTATGTCAAAAAGAACATTTTCAACCTTGTGAATGACCAACTCGATTTGCTGGCGGGCCGCATCGGCTTCGAGCAATTCAACGACCCCGGCGACTAGCGGGCCTGCGGCGGTCGGGGTGCGGTGCAATTGATAGGGCCGCGCCAGATTGAGCAATTGCCGCACAATGCGCGTGATGCGTTCGATTTGTCCGCGAATGATCGTCAGGTTGCGTTGGCGAATCGGCAAAGGCGCGTCAACGCGTTCCAGCAATTGCTCGGCGCGCGCGTCAATGACGTTGAGCGGCGTGCCGATTTCATGCGCGACACCGGCGGCCAGCCGGCCCACGGCGGCCAAACGTTCGGTGTCGCGCAGTTCGCGTTCCAGTTTCAAGCGGCGCTCGGCCTCGCGCTCAGCGGTTTGGCGCTGTTCCGCCAAACTGTCGGCCATGCGGTTAAATTCGCGCGCGAGTTGGGCCAGTTCACTGCCTTGGCGCGGTTCGGGCACGCGGTAATTCAGATCGCCCCGCCCGAGCGCCGCCGCCCCGCGCACCAGCGCGCGGATCGGTTGCACCAGGCTATAACGCATCACCGCCAGGACGGCGAGCAGAATGGCCGCAAAGACTAGTAAGGTGACAACCGTAATGTCGCGGCGCGCCAGCGCGAGTTCCGTTTTGATGAAACTGGTGGGTTGCGCCAACTCAAACGCGCCGCGCCGCGCCGCGCCCAGCGAAAGCGGCGTGAGCAGGGAAGCGACTTCCTCATTGTTGAAGCGGCGCGTGCGTTCCGTGGGGATACCGGTCGTGGCAACGCTGCGCGCGGCTTCATTCTGTTGCCGGTTTTCAGCCGTCATTGAACTGGAGGCCAACACGGCGGTTCCCGTTTCATCAAAGACCAGCACGCCAAAAACCTTCGGATTTTGGCTCAGGCTGTCAATCAACAGTTGCGCTTCTTGTGGGCGTCCCGCGCGAAAAACATTTTCCAGGGCGATTTGCAGCGTCAAGGCTTGGGCATGCATTTCATTTTGCAACATCCGTTGCAGAAACGTTTCACGTTGGCGCAACCGGTAATAGCCGCCCGCCGCCATAATCAGGCCCACCAAAACAGTCAGAATCAAAATGAGTCGAGTACTGGTTCGCATTTCATTTCAGCCGTTGACAGATCTCAGCTTGGGTGTGCCTTGCAAGATACGACACACGAGAGGGTGAACTCAAAAGCAGACCTGCCCACGCGGTTGCCAAGCAAGTTGTCGGCCACGCACAGCGCCCGGCCTGGCTTGCTGCTGGAACCCCGCTCAATGGACGACCCGTTGGCGCGCAGGCCTTTCTTACGAACTCCGTTAGCTTGAAATCCATAACCGTGGCCGTCTGCTTCCCTCACCAGGCTTGGCGCTGGCCCGCAGGCGCGGCGCTGACAGTCCGGCGTAACTTAGCCGGTGCGCAGGTGTAGCGAAGGGCAACAGGGCTGTCCCAAAAATCAGCACTGCGCGGCGTTCGTTCCAATTCCGCCTGAAACTCAAACGGTGCGATCCAACGGGCCTGCTATGTTTTATCTCGCCGCGCCTGGCTCGAGCTGGCGTGGCACACAGTTTGAGTTGGCTTGGTCGGTTCAGAGTAGCGGACAAACTATTGACGCCAAGCGGCAAGCACAGACCCGTAGCAATCAATCGCAGACGCCACAATGACGAAACTGCAACTGCGGCGATTTGGCCGTTGCACTTGGCGCTGGCTGCCGTGTGAAAAGTTTTTGCCGCAGCTCTTGCGGTATGGCGAATGGCCTGTGTCGTGGCCGCCTGAATTTCTTTACCTGGGGCGCATGGCAGTTAGCCCTGGGGGCTGACTGAAATTACCTCCATTTTGCCTGTCGCGGGCCGCACCCCGCTCAGGCTCTGCTCATCGCTGCGATGTGTGCGCCGGGTGGACGCCATGCTATGAAGCGGCGTTGGCGATTGCCGCCGTTTCCTCCGTTTGCCGGTTCAGGTCACCGCAGCGATGAGATTTTTTCTGCTGCTCCATGCAACGCGAACCTGTAAAAAGCGCTGTTTTGCCGGGGTTGCAACAGTTATGTGCAGTGGCCGGCGCCATTTGCCTGGTGGTGGGCGCGCTGGCCGTGGTGGGCTGGCTGCTGCGCGACATCCTGGGGTTCGAGTTGCGCTTTCACGGAAGCTTTTTTCCGTTTGCCATGCTCATGGTCGTCGGCGCCGGGTTTGTCATTGGCAGTTGGCGTGAACCTTAGTTTCAAACGTATTTTCAGCGAAGTTGCTACAGGCCCCGTGCCGCAACTTCGACACTTTGCCGCGAAAAGGCGTCAAGAACACAAATAGGCTGGCTAGCTTTGGAATCCTAACGCAACGTGTGATGCGCGTCCCTTAAACGCAGCATACTTGCGGAGGAGGTGTAATGCCTATTGGTTCGTTTGCGCCTAACGCCTTTTTGCGGCAAGCAATCGCTCGGATGTTTTACCGGGACGCGATGTGAAACACATGGCGTCCCGTTTTTTTGCCTGTGAAAATTGAGGATAACTTGCCACCTACAGACACTGACAGGACTTACGCAAAACGCGAGGTAGTCACAGCGGCACAGAGGCACAGAGCTTTGTTTAGTTCTGCCAGTGATCGCGGTCTTTCTCTGTGTCTCCGTGCCTCTGTGGCAAATCTTTGCGTCAGCCCTGACTGAAATACCTACGCCAGTTAACGTCTAAGCCTAAGTCCCTGCCTCTCGCTGTACACATCTGCATGCCGTAAACGCCGCCTGCCCGGGTTTCAATGGATAAGGTTTGCGCGAACCTTGTGCGAAGCGGCGGATTCGCTTGTCATTTCTCCGGCACACAGGTTTAATCTGCGCGCGGTTCGACCGGCCTGAAGGCGAATAGAAATACATAACATAAATGATTGATACGGGGAGTCCACCATGATTGATAAAACCGAGAGAATGGAAGAAGTCCTGGCGCTTGTCCGCGCCAAAGCGCCTGCCGAACAACGCGCCACACTCGAACGTTTCGTCAATGCGTACTATGACCAGGTGGCGCCGGAAGATTTGATCGAACGGCGGGCCGATGATCTGTATGGCGCGGCCCTTTCGCTCTGGAATTTTGCGCGCAAACGCATGCCAGGGCAGCCCAAAGTGCGCGCCTTCAACCCGACCGTCGAAGAACACGGCTGGCAATCCACCCACACGGTGATCGAAGTCGTCAACAACGATATGCCTTTTCTGGTGGATTCGGTGACGATGGAAATCAACCGCCACAGCCAGATGCTGCATTTGATCATTCACCCGATTTTGCGCGTGCGCCGTCAGGCCGAGGGCGAACTGACCGCGCTGGTCAACGCAGATGAAAAAGAGGCACGGGCCGAATCGTTCATGCACGTCGAAGTTGACCGGCTAGTCGCGCCGCAGCAATTGGCGCAGTTGGCCGAGGATGTCTTGAAAGTGCTGGGCGATGTGCGCGTCGCGGTCGAAGACTGGCCGAAGATGATGGCGCAGGTCAACGCCGTGCTCGAAGAGATAGAGCAGCGCAACCCGCCGGTCGCGCCGGACGAAAGCGCCGAGGGCAAAGCCTTTTTGCGCTGGCTGGCCGACGATCATTTCACCTTTCTGGGCTACCGCTGCTACGACCTGACCCAGGTCAACGGCGAAGATGCCTTGAGCATTGTGCCTGAATCCGGGTTGGGCATTTTGCGCGAACGCGAAGGGCATGAGGTTTCCGGCCAACCTTCCATTTTGCCCGCCAATCAACGCGCGTTCGCCCGTTTGCCGCGTCTGGTGTTTGTGACCAAAGCCAATTCCAAGGCCACGGTGCATCGTTCGGCCTATCTTGATTACATCGGCGTCAAACGCTTCAACGAACGGGGCGAGGTGTGTGGCGAGCATCGGTTCTTGGGGCTGTTCACCTCGACAGCCTATAGCGCCGAGCCGGAATTTATTCCGTACTTGCGCCGCAAAACGGCCAACGTCATCGCGCGTTCAGGCATTGCGCCCGGCAGTCACGCCGGCAAGACCTTGCTCGACATCATCGAAAATTATCCGCGCGATGAGTTGTTCCAGATCGGCGAAATGGAGTTGCTCAAAACCGTCACGGCCATCGTGCATCTGGGCGAACGCCAGCGCTTGCGTCTGTTTGTGCGGCGCGATCCGTTCGACCGGTTTATTTCCTGCCTGATCTATGCGCCGCGCGAAAATTACAACACCGATTTGCGCCAGCATTGGCAGCGCATTTTGCAGCAGGCCTTCAATGGCACGGGCACCGATTACAACGCCTTGCTCTCGCAGCAATCCGTGCTGGTGCGCACGCTGATCACGGTGCGCACGACGCCGGGGCTGATTCCCGACTACGACATCGCCGATCTCGAACGGCGCTTGATTTTGGCGGCACGCCGTTGGGAAGACGATTTGCAGGATGCCTTGCGCGAGGCGCTGGGTGAAGCGCGCGGCGGCGCCTTGTTCCAGCGGTATCAACATGCTTTTCCGGCGGCGTATAGCGAAGATTTCGCCGCGCGCAGCGCCGTGCCCGACATTCAACGCGTCGAACGTTTGCTGGCGGGCGAACCGTTCAGTCTCTCGCTTTACCGTCCGCTCGAAGCCGCGCCCAACACGCTGCGCTTCAAACTCGTGCACAAAGGCAAACCGGTCGCGCTCTCTGACAGCTTGCCGATGCTCGAATGCATGGGCTTGCGCGTGCTGGATGAGCGGCCCTACCACCTGTCGTTGGCAGGCGAAGAGACCGTCTGGATTCACGATTTCGGCCTGATGAGCCAGCGCGCCGATTTCGATTTGGAAATCGAGCAATTGCACGAAATCTTTGAGGACGCCTTTAGCCGCATCTTTCGCGGCGAGATCGAGCGCGATGATTTCAACCGCCTGGTCATCGCCGCGCGCCTGCCGGCAGAAGAGATCGTGATCCTGCGTGCTTATGCCAAATACATGCGCCAGATCGGCTTCCCGCTCTCGCAAAGCTTTATCGAAGCCACGCTCGCCAACAACGCCGCGTTGGCTCAGCATTTGATTGCGCTCTTCAAACTACGCTTCGATCCGGCGCAAGCCGGCGCGTTCAGCGAAACAGCCGAGGGCGAATTGATCAAAGAGATTCGCGCGGCGCTCGAACATGTGCAAAACCTGAACGAAGACCGTGTGCTGCGCCAATACCTCAACCTGATTCGCGCCACCACGCGCACCAATTTCTGGCGCGTGGATGGTCTGCACGGGCCAGCGGGCAAACGCCGCAGCTTCCTCTCGTTCAAATTCGATCCGTCAAAAGTGCCGGGCCTGCCCGAACCGAAACCGATGTTCGAGATTTTCGTTTACTCGCCGCGTTTCGAGGGCGTGCATTTGCGCGGCGGCAAGGTGGCGCGCGGCGGTTTGCGCTGGTCGGATCGCCCCGAGGATTTCCGCACCGAAATTCTGGGCCTGGTCAAAGCGCAGATGGTCAAGAACACCGTCATCGTGCCCGTCGGTTCGAAAGGCGGCTTCGTGCTCAAACGTCCCATCTCGCCCGCTGATCGTGAAGCGTGGCTGAAAGAAGGCGTCGAGTGTTACAAAGATTATCTACGCGCCCTGCTCGATCTGACCGACAATCGCGTGCAAACCCAGATCGTGCCGCCCCCGCAGGTGCGCCGCCACGACCCCGATGACCCTTACCTGGTCGTCGCGGCGGACAAGGGCACCGCGACGTTTTCGGATTACGCCAACGCCATGAGCCGTGAGTATGGCTTCTGGCTGGACGATGCTTTTGCGTCGGGCGGCTCAGCTGGTTACGACCACAAAGGCATGGGCATCACCGCGCGCGGCGCTTGGGAATCGGTCAAACGCCACTTCCGCGAATTGGGCGTGAACACGCAAACGACCGCTTTTACCGTCACCGGCATCGGTGATATGTCGGGCGACGTCTTCGGCAACGGCATGCTCTTGTCGAAACACATTCGTTTGCTGGCGGCTTTCGATCATCGCCACATCTTCCTCGACCCCAATCCTGACGCAGCCCTGAGTTATGTCGAACGCGAACGGCTCTTCAATCTGCCGCGCTCGTCGTGGGCCGATTACAACGCTGACTTGATTTCAGCAGGCGGTGGCATCTACCCGCGCACCGCCAAATCCATCCCCCTTTCGCCTGAAGTCAAACAGGCGCTCGGCATTGAAGCAGATGAATTGACGCCGACCGAACTGGTCAACGCCATTCTCAAAGCGCCGGTGGATTTGCTCTACAACGGCGGCATCGGCACCTACGTCAAGTCTACGCGCGAAACGCACGCGCAGGCAGGCGACCGCGCCAACGATGCCGTGCGCGTCAACGGCAACGAATTGCGCTGCAAAGTCGTGGCCGAAGGCGGCAATCTCGGTTGCACGCAGTTGGGCCGCATCGAATACGCCTTGAATGGCGGGCGCATCAATACCGATGCGATTGATAACTCGGCGGGTGTCAGCACGTCCGACCACGAGGTCAACATCAAGATTCTGTTGGCGCTGGTCATGGCCGCAGGCGAGTTGACCGAAAAGCAACGCAACGCTTTGCTGGCCGAGATGACTGACGAAGTTGCCGTGCACGTGTTGCGCGACAACTATTCGCAAACGCAATGGCTCTCGATTTCGGGCCGCCAGGCGTTCGCGCAACTCGACGCGCAACAGCGTTTCATCAGCTTTCTGGGCAAACAGGGCAGGCTTAATCGCAAGATCGAATTTCTGCCCAGCGACGAAGAACTGGCCGAACGCCGCGCCAAACAGCTTGGCCTGACCAGTCCCGAACGCGCGGTCTTGTTGGCCTACAGCAAGATTTGGTTGTTCGATGAATTGCTGGCCTCGCCGCTGCCCGATGATCCCTGGGTGGCGACGGCGTTGGAGCGTTACTTCCCGAAAGCCTTGCGCGAGCGTTATGCGGATTACATGCCCAAACATCCGCTGCGGCGCGAAATCATCGCCACGCACGTTACCAACAGTATGCTCAACCGCGTCGGCGGCACCTTTGTGCATCAGTTGATGGAAACGACCGGTTTCAGCCCGGCGGAAATCGTGCGCGCCTATTTGCTGGCGCGCGAAGTCTTTCGCGTGGTGCCGCTCTGGCTGGAAATTCAGGAACTCGACAATCAAGTCGCCGATGAAGTGCAAGCCGAACTCGTGACCGAAGTGGGCCGTGTGCTGATGCGCGCGACCGCCTGGTTCCTGCGTTCACGCCGCCTGGGCGAAGACATGGCCGCCAACATCGCTCACTTCGGCTTGGGCATCGAAGCCCTCGCCGATGTCTTGCTGAACGTGATTGACCCGGCGGAACGGGCGCAAATTGATGCGTTGGTCGCACGTTACAAAGAGTGCGGTGTGCCAGAAGCGCTGGCCATGCGCGTCGCTTGCCGTGCGCCGCTCTTTGCCACGCTCGACATCGTCGAAGTCGTGGGCAGCAGCCAGCAACCAGTCGAACGCGTCGCGCGGGTCTATTTCGATCTGGCGACAAAACTCGAATTGCCCGCCTTACGCGAACAGATTGCGGCCCTGCCCGGCGATCAGCATTGGCAGGCGCTGGCGCGCGGCGCGATGCTGGAAGACCTGACCAGTTTGCAACGCACCATCACCGGCGAAGTGCTCAGTGGTTACGGCGCCGCCGCCGATCCTGCCGCCTTGGTGAATGCCTGGCAAACCAGCAATCAACGCGCGCTCGAACGCACCCAACAGTTGCTGGCGGAACTCAAGAACGCCTCGGCGATGGATGTTTCCATGCTGTCGGTGGCGTTGCGCGAGTTGCGGCATCTGGCCTGACAAGGGGCAACAAGATGGCGCAAGCGCGCGAATACGACAACCTGCTCAAATATCTGGCCGAGCGCTATCCGGCTCCGCTGGCTTCGTGGTTGCTGGGCAAGCCCGTCACCAAGGTGCGGTTGCTCAAAAGCGAATTGTCGTTGCAACCCATCCGCGCCGATGCCGTGCATCTGCTCGAAATTGACGACGAGATTCTGCATCTCGAATTCGAGACTGATCCGAGCGATAGCGAGCCGCCATTGCCGTTGCGCCAGCTTGATTACTTCGTGCGCATTTATCGCCGCGAACGCAAACCCGTGCAGCAAGTCGTTATTGTGCTGGCTGAAACCAACGCGACGATCCCCGCTGAGTTTCGCGTTGGCGACACCTGGCACCGCTACCGCGTGGTGCGCATGTGGGAACAGGACGCCGCGCCGTTGCTGGCGCATCCGGGCTTGTGGCCGTTGGCGGTGCTGGCGCGCTCCGTTGAACGCGAAAGGTTGCTGGTAGAGATCGCTGACAAAGTGAGTACAATAGCGGACGAGAGCCAGCGCAATGAATTAACGGCGGCGGCTGGCATTCTGGCGGGCTTGCGGTTCGACCGGGAATTGGTTCATCACATTTTTCGGAGGGACATCATGATGCAATCTGTGATTTATCGCGAAATTTTGGAAGAAGGACAGCAGATTGGCGAACAACGCGGCCTGCAAATTGGCGAACAGCATGGCCGTGTGGCCATCATCCAGCGGCAATTGACGCGCCGGTTCGGCCCCCTGCCGACAGAAGTGGCAGCGCGATTATCAACGTTGTCATTGGCCGTACTCGACCAACTCGCGGATGCTTTGCTTGATTTCAAATCCGTAGACGATCTCAGGCACTGGCTGACACAACACTAAGCACGACCTATCAACCAGCAATCCAAAGGACAAGCACCACACATGCCCAACTACATTCTCGCCCTCGATCAAGGCACTACTTCGTCGCGCGCCATCCTGTTCGATCACGCGGGCAGCATCGTGAGCGTCGCGCAACAGGAATTTCCGCAAATTTTCCCCCGCGCCGGCTGGGTCGAGCACAACCCCGAAGACATCTGGCACTCGCAAATCAATTGCGCACGCCAGGTGTTGAAACAGGCTGACGCCAACGCCGAAGACGTCGCCGCCATCGGCATCACCAACCAACGCGAAACAACAGTCGTCTGGAACCGCCAAACCGATCGAGCCATTCACAACGCCATCGTCTGGCAATGCCGCCGCACCGCCCCGATGTGCGACAAACTTAAACAGGAAAAATTCGACCGCGTCATTCGCCGCAAAACCGGCTTGGTGACGGATGCTTACTTTTCCGGCACCAAGGTCGCGTGGCTGCTCGACAACGTCAAAGGCGCGCGCCAACAGGCCAGCAAAGGTAACCTCGCCTTTGGCACGATTGATACTTGGCTGATCAATCGGCTGAGCAAAGGCCAAGCGCATGTCACCGATGTCAGCAACGCCTCGCGCACACTGCTCTACGACATTCGCAAACAAGGCTGGGACAAAGAGATTCTAGACAAACTCAACATCCCCGCCTCGCTGCTGCCCACGGTGAAATCTTCGTCTGAAGTCTATGCCCAGACCGACCCCGAATTGCTCGGCGCTCCCATCCCGATTGCCGGTATCGCGGGCGACCAACAAGCCGCCCTCTTCGGCCAAGCCTGTTTCAAGCCGGGCATGATGAAAAACACTTATGGCACCGGCTGCTTCCTGCTGATGAATACCGGCACGAGCGCGAACGCCTCGAAAAACGGCCTGCTCACGACCATCGCCTGGCGCACGGGCGGCGCAACGCAATACGCGCTCGAAGGTTCGGTGTTTGTTGCGGGCGCGGCGGTGCAATGGCTGCGCGATGGCCTGGGGATCATCACCAATGCCGCTGACACCGAAGCGCTGGCGACGTCGGTCAGCGACAACCACGGCGTCTATTTCGTCCCAGCCTTTGTCGGCCTCGGCGCGCCGTATTGGGATCAGGACGCGCGCGGCGCGATTGTTGGTCTCACGCGCGGGGCTACGCGAGCGCACATCGCCCGCGCGGCGCTCGAAGCGATGGCCTACCAAACCCGCGATGTCGTCGAATGCATGCAAAAAGATTCCGGCATCAAGGCCAAAGAACTGCGCGTGGATGGCGGCGCAACCCGCAACGACTTCCTCTGCCAATTCCAAGCCGACATCCTCGGCATTCCGGTCGTGCGTCCATTTGTAACCGAAACGACGGCGCTGGGCGCGGCCTATCTGGCAGGCTTGGCCGTTGGTTTCTGGAAGAACGAAAAGGAAATCGCCCAGCAATGGCAGGTCGAAAAACGCTTCGAGCCAAAGATGAAGAAGAGCGAGCGCGACCGCTTATACACAGGCTGGCAGGCGGCGGTGGCGCGTGCGCGCAGTTGATGCGATTGGCGGCAGTCTGTCGCGCCTGACAGACTGCCGCCGGCTTGAAGTTCAGAAGAAATACTTCAACGCCAAATGCAGGCGGCGACCGGGCGCTTCGAGCAAACGCACCGGCAGACCGAAGTTAGCGCGATCGTGGTGCACCTCGATGGAAGCGCATCGGTCAACGGCTCGTTGTGCAGCGAGACCTGATCGGTCGCGCGCCCGGTCGGGAATGTGCGAGCCGGTCGCGGTGTTCCGGGCTGGTGGTGCTTCGATTTAGTTTGTCAGCGCAGTCAGTTGGACTCGCATGAGGCCGCGCTCTTTGGTTGTCGCCCGCATGACCAACACGATTCGGCCATTGTCGAGCTTGACTCTGTACTGGAATTTGTATTCATCCCCACGGCTGCCGCAACTGTCCACACAGCGCCATTGAACTTTAGCGACGCGACCCTTAGGCTGCCACTGGATCGTGTGCTGCACCCAGCCCTGATCGTAGGCGGCGTTGTATTCCCAGTCCTGACTGCCTGCCGCGCCATTTGCGGAGAGGATGATGTCCTGAGTCTCCAAGTCCTGAGCCGCCGCTGAAACCGTCCCGGCAAGGACTGCGGTCATCTTTGCAACGTGACCGACAGTCGTGGGGTTTGCGGACGACAGCGTGACCACGAGAACGAATCCGATGGCAATTACCGAGATTCCTTTTGTCATAAGTTTGCTCCTTTAGCGTTAGTGGGGGCGATTGCATTGGCGGTCGCCGTGCCCCCGTGCCGGTGACCGCTGCCTGAGAACGGCAGCTTGCCGCCTGTTCCCGTGAAACTGCCGAACCACGTGCCGCTCAAGTGCGCGGGCGCGGCACCTTGACGCGGACTTTCTGCACGGAGGTCGCGCCGACGTTGTCACGACAGGTGATGGCAATGTCGTAAAAGCGCGGGCAATCGTGATCCGGTTCGGCGCGCAACAGCACCGTATGCCGATCCAGCACCACGGCATCATCGCCCGGCGGCCGCATGACTGCCGGATTGAGTTCTTCGCCGATGGTGACGGACAGGGAACACGCGGGCGGTGGCGGCTCGCAGTTGTCCGTGGCGACGTAATTCACCGTCACGCGCTTCAATTGGTCGTCGGGCGAGAGCAAGGGCTTGTCCACGGCGGCATTGCTGATGACGGGCGGCGGATTTGAAGCTTTTGTGCTGACTGTGGCGGAGTTGTTACTCGGATCGGGGTCTCCGACTGTCAATGACTCGACATGCGCTGTGTTACGAATGGTCGCCCCATCCACCAAAGAGCAATTGGCATTCACTAACAGCGTTACCGTAGCCGTCGTGCCGACGGGCAGCGAGGCGAAAGTTACCCTGCTATTATTGCCCGCGCCCTCACAGACGCCACCATTTGTAGCCTGGCAAGAGACGAAGTTAGTCGTTGTCTGCAGCACATCCGTCAGCACGACGTATGTTGCATCGGCTGGGCCTTGATTGGTTACGCGAATCGTGTAGGTCAGTCTGGTTGCCGGCCCTGTCACTACTGGATCAGGCATGCCTGCTTTCGTCAAAGTCAGGTCGGCGCCGACGATTTCAAAGTTATTATTCGAAATATCGAAGAAGATGTTGCCCACAGCTTCGACTTTGATGCGCGCTTGTGTGGTCAATCTGTTCGGGACGGTGATGGCCTGACTGCCGTCGTTCGGCGTGTTTTCAGCCAGCACGAAGGGAAAGGTTTGGCCACCGTCGGTCGAAAGCAGGATGTTGACGTTGCGGCAATTGACCGGCGCGTTGTTGGTGTTGGCGACACCCCAGGTCACGGTTTGCGTCGAGCCAACCGGCCAGAAGGCGGGAGTATTAGGTTCAGTGACAACAAAAGGCCCGCTCGTAGTCGTGATGTTCACCCGCATTTCATCAGTTGCAATGCCGCCTTGGTTGTCACGCGCTGTTACACGGAAACGCGCGTTGTCGCCGCTTCTGGCCCTGGTGGGTAGGGATTCGCCAACGAGAAAACCGGCAGCGTTTCTTACGGGCGGGACATTGAAGTCGTTGCCCTCCGGATCGTTCAGAATGTATTGCGGATCGGGAAAAGTGCGCGAGAGGCTATTAACCGGCGGACGCGAGCGAAAGATCGGGCGGGCACCGTCGTCATCATCCGGTGGCGAGGCCGCGCCCAGACTGTATTGCTCCCAGCAAAAACTGGGTGTAACAACTACATCGCTGCCACCAGTATCAGGATCGCGATACTCCGCCACCGTCAGCGTGAAAGGCGTTTGCTGCGGAATCGTTTTGTCCAGTCCGGCATTGACAGTAGGCGGATGATTGCCACTCCGCATGATCGTGTGCGTGCAGGTGGTTCCAATGAAATCAATGATCTGCTCCAGACTTCTGGTATGGAAATAATCATCTGAGTGTGGTTGCAAGTCGGCGCTGTTACAGATTCCCGCATAACTCATAATCGTTGAGCCACTGCCCGGCTCATAGGCTGCCCTTCCCCTGGCTGGCCTATCCGCTCCGGCGCGCCCGCCAACTGAGCAAGAGCCTGTTGTTGCTGCGCTGCCAGCCGCATTCCAAGTGTGATTGGCCCCAAATTGATGCCCCATCTCATGCGCGACAAAATCCACATCAAATGGATCACCGGTTGGGTCGCGGCGCGCGGTGAAAGCCGCGCCTTTCACCGCGCCACAAACTGTTCCTATGTCACCGGCATTCCCGCCAGAGCCTGTGCCGAAGACATGCCCAATGTCGTAATTCTCGCTGCGGATAACACGGTCGAGAGTAGTCTGATTTTGTCGGCCCATAACGGTGAGGTCGTCAGGATCGCTAGGCGCGTTAGTATCGGTGTCGTTGACGAGATTGCCATTGCCGTCCCGTCTATCGGGATATGGATCCGTCAGCGGGTCGGTGAAGATGATCGCATCGTTTCTCGTCAGCGTCAGGCTCACGCTGATTTCGTGTTCGAAAATGCCGTTCACGCGCGTCATCGTTCTCATCATCATCGCAAAGACCCGATTGCGCGCTTGCGCATCAGTATCCCCGCTCTGGCGGAACACGTTCGTGTATTGCCCGGTTGCAGCCAACGCCAACCTGTAAATGTGCAGCGTGTCACCACTCACGACCTCGGCAGCGTTAATTCTGGTCGGCGCGGTGCGCTCAGCCAGGCTTCCGTTCGGCGTTCCGCAGCGAAATCCATCGTCGGCGGACGCATAATCCTGTTTGTTGTAGCTGATGTAATACTCACGCTCACCCGGCAGATAGGTGTCAACGTAGATCGCGCCGTGTGCGGAGAGTACCTGCGCGTGGAAACCTTCGGATGATATTCCGAACCGAGCAGTTGCTGTTGGATCGTCAAGCCCGCGCCCCCGGTAAGACTTGATCTCCGGATGCAGCGCCGCCAAATCCGGCTCCATCATCGGCGCTTCCTCAATCCGAAAGCGCGCGAACGTCCCATCCGGCAGCGGCAACGTCATGATCGTCGCCGCCGTTTTGGCCGCGTCGGTGAATTCCATTGGCGCTTGCCGGAGCAGTTCTCCCAGCCGCTCCTGATTCAAACGCACGGTGCGGTAGGCGCGCAGCCTGCTTTGCTGCTCCGCTTGTGCAACGCGCCGTCCGGGTTGCGCGTTGACAATAGCGGCCTCCGCAACATCTTGCCAGAGGGCGTCCGGAGAACCGTCTTGCTCGGCGGCGGCCCGTGCGCTGGTGAACAGACCGAACCTTGAACCCGCCAGCAGGACAACGACAGCCAGACCGCACAGCAGCGCGGCCGTCCAGGTGGACTTGAGCAACTTCACGAGGTGTCTTCTTTGTTTGAGCATGATCTTCTCCGCATTGGATGGGCGCGGTTTGTGCGGCGGCCAACCGGTGTCGTCGCGCCCGGTTCACGACCCCGGTCTTGCAAGTGGACATAGCTCCGCCCACCCGAGGCGCGCGGCCATACCGGTTGCGAATTTTGGTGAAAAACGAGCTGGGCCTGCCGTACCGTCCGGCCCCTGGCGGGCACGCGGCCCGTGTTCCGCCGCTTGCAATTCAGAGTGTCGGCTGGCGGCGGGTAATTTCAGGGGCGGGAGAATTTTTTGCGGCGGCGAAAAAGAAAAGAGGGGGGCGATTGTGCCTCCCTCAAAAGCTTGTTGTTTGTGCCCAATGAAAATGAAGGCCAGTAACCCAGGCCTTCGCGCCTGTCACGAAATCCCGAAATGTTTTTTCAGTGCGTTGATTACGTCATCACTGGTGAAGTCAACTCCTGAACTTTGCTTCATGTCTTCGGCAATTTGCTGAATAGCCCAGGGGCAGACTTTACCCTTATGTTCCGGATCACATTCGTTCAGAAGAAAGACGGAGCGCGCTTGCGCCACGTCTAATTGGCCGACCGTGGCGATGGCGTGGTAGAAGCCTCTGAAATGCTCGCGATCAGCAGGAATGCGTTGCATGGCGGTGCCAAATGTCGCGCCGTTTTTATACAGCGCGATTATTTTTTCTTCTTGCTCTTGCGTTGCCTGTGGCATAGACGATCTCCTTGTGTTGTTACTGCAAGGTTGATATTGGCGCAGACGTTCGACCAAGCCGAATGCCCAGCACCCGAATGAGTAGCAGGCGCGTACCTGCCATTTGCGATTACGCATCTCCCAGGATCGAAACCGTAGTTTCACTTGAATATCGCTCTAAATGAATAGCCAGCCACTGGCGAACTTGCGCTTTGACCACCTTGGCTTTCGCCAAACAGCAGCAATAAATAATCCGCGCGCTTTAGCCGCCGTGCCGGAATGCGCACACGCACTTCCGTCACGCCGGTGGCAGCGGCGCGCGCTTTCAAGCCACGCGTTGTCAAAACTGTCACGCCCTCCGTTTGCAGCACTGCGCGGTAGCTTTGTGAATCGGCGCTGACCAGTTGCAACGTCAATTCCGCCGCCGTGGCCGCCGTCGGCAATTGCAACGTCGGCAGCGCTTGACCACCGCCGCGCGGCAAGCCGGGCGCGAGCGTGATGGTGGCGAGCAGCGCCGGACGCGGCGATGGCACGACACGCGGCGGCGCGGTCGGCGTGACGCTTGGCAACAACAGTGCGGGCGTGGGGCTCCGCGTCAGTTGGGGCGTGGGGCTGGCGCGGTGCGCGAATTGATCCGGCGCGGGCGCGCGGTTGCGCCACAGCCACCATAGGCCCGCCGACAGCACGCACAACAACAGCAGCGCCCAAGCCAGACGCGGCGTCAAAAAGAGCGTTTGCCACCAAGCGGTGGTTTGGCGCGGCACCTCGGCAACGCGCGCCATAGGCGGTGCGGCCAGTTGGCGTTCAAACGCGGCGGCCAGTTCAACGCGTTCGTGGCGCACCGCTGTGGTCAGGTAATGTTGCTCGAAGCGGGCGCGCCGTGCGGTTGACAGGCCTTGCTGCAAATACAACTCGATCAATTCGTCTTCCAGGGCGAAGACTTGCTCGGCGAGGTCTTCGTCTTGAAAGACCTGTGCTTCGAACTGCTCGCTTTCCGCCGCCGTCAGTTCGCCGAGAAAGTACGCGAAGACGCGCTCAGAGTCGGGTGGCGGGATTGGATCGGTTGTGCGATTCATTCGTTGATAAGTGACGCCCGGGGGGGCGAAATTTCATGAAAATCTAGTGAAGCCTGCGTCGTTACTCCGCCGGGCAGGTGCGCACACAGTGCCGCAGCTTTTTGCGCAGCCGGTGCGCGCGCAACCGCAGCGTGTTGAGCGTGGCCTGCAACTCCAGCGCTAGCAATTCGCGCAGCCGCGCCCGTTCGTCCACGTTCGCGCCCGCGTAATAACGCAGCAGAAAGCTGCGCTCCGTTTCCGGCAGGCGTGCAAAGCACAGTTTCAGCAAACGGTCTTTGCTGTCGTCCGGCGGCAGCGGCGGGGTGAACGCGCGCCGGAATTTGTCCAGGCGAAACTGCGCGCGCTGGTCTTCTTTGCCGAGCAAGCGCGCGACGCCAAAGGCATAGCTGGCGACATCCTGCACCACTGCGCCGTCCGCCAGTTTGGCGGCGGTGATGTCCAGCGCGCGGTCGGCGGCCTCATCCGGCGCGGAATGCCCGATCAGGCGAAAATGATTGAGCAGTTTGCGGCGCAGCCGGTTGTATTCAGCGCCCGCCGTTTCGCGGTCGCCGCCCAGGCGGTCGAGCAATTGATTGAGTTCTTCTTGCTTCAAGTCTTGTCCGTACAGTACCGCGCGCGTGAGCAAGCGGAGACTCCGCCGTTGAATCAGCAAGCCGCAGTTGACGCGCCGCTTGCTCACGCGCGCGGTACTGTATCAGCACGGCGCGCATTTAGCGCCACTCGCCATAGAGCGCAAAGGCGCTCCAATAATAAGGGGATTGCGCCGGACGTTGCCGCCAGAGCGCCAGTTGCGCCTGGCGCAAGGCCGCCGCCGGGGACAGTTTCTGTTGCAACATGCCGCGATAAAACTGCTCCATCAATTGGCGCGTCGCCGTGTCGTCCACGGCCCAAAGGCTCGCCACCACGCGCTGCGCGCCGCTGTAAAGAAAGCCGCGCGTCAGGCCGATGACGCCTTCGCCCTTAACGGTTTGGCCGCGCGCGGTCTGGCAGGCGCTCAAGACCACCAACTCAGCGGCGAGGTCGAGGTTGTAAACATCGTGCAATTGCAGAAAGCCCGCGCGCGGCGAACCGTCCGGGTTGACCAGCGAGAGCACGATGCCCGATAGCACCGGATGTTCGTCATTCACCAGTGCGTGCGTGGCGAAGTGGATGATGCGGTACTGCTTGAGTTTGGGATCGAGGGCGGCGGCACGGTTGGCTGCGAAATCGCGGGCGATCAACGCCCTGCCGCGCGGGACAAGGGCTGCAATCGCCTCCAACTCGCCGCGCGAATTTTGCAGCCGGGGCAGGGCGATCTCTTCGCGCAACCAACTGGCGGCGGGCACGGAGCGCGTGAGTTGCGCGGCGAGGTCGAGTTTGGCCGTGGGGCGAATCGTTTTTGGCGTGTTGCCACGCGAGGCCACGCGGAAATCATCCGCTGCAAAAACCGGGTCGGCAAAGACCGCGACCGTTTGGGGGGCGGGTGCACGTCGTTCCCGCCGCTGCACAGCCAGCACCGAAGCGGAAGGCAGGTAGGCGATTTCATGCTGCGCGATCAATGGTTGCGGCGTGGCGGTTGGCGTTGTCACAGGTTGCGGCAACGCGCTGAAAGAAACGGCGTGCAACGCGCCGTCGGGCACGATCACGAGCCGTTGCCCGTTGAGCGTGGCGGCCAGTGGGCCTAACAACATTTGGCTCAGGCGCGCCGCCGCCGGCCAATAAAGGGTTTCCGCTGCTTTGATCCGTGCGGCACGTTGGGCAAAGGTTTCGCCGGGGCGTGGCTGGGGCGCGGTCAACAGTTCGTGAACCTCGTCCGCCGCCGTCTCGATTTCGGCGCGTCCGGGCAAGACGTGGCTTTGCAAACCGTCGCGCGAAACCACCCACAGATAGCTGCGTTCGGGGCCGAGCGCGTATTGCAACAGCAGCGTTTGCGGATCGAGCAACGTTTGCATCTCGGCCAGTTGCAAGGGCTGTGGTTGAGTCAACGCGGCATAACGCGGATGCTGGCGCAATTGCGCTTGCGCGTCCTCGTATTCCACTGTCACTTGCCGAATCTCTGTTTCCAGACTGGTCAGTTGTTCGGCTGGGGCTTGATTACCCTTAAGCCGCAGCAAACGATCCGTCTTGCCCACGATCAGCGCGCGCAAGGCTTGCAGGCGGGCGAGCAGTTCCGGTGGCGCGCCGCGTTGCACCTCGGCGCGCGCTTCGGTCAGCAATTCCAGCAGCGAACGGGCGCGGGCGCGCTCGTTCGTCTGCAAGGCCAGCCGGTCGTCGCCAGCGTCGGGACGCAGCGCGTGTTCTTGCATCAACAGGTCAATGTAAGTCGTGAAGTAATCCTGCTTGCGGGCAAAGAACAGCGCGCGCTCGTTCAGACTGCCCACCTTCGTGCGCAAGCCTTCGGTGAGCTTGAGCGATTCTTCCAGATGCGCACGGGCCGCTGCCGTGTCGCCCAGCGCGCGCTCAACGCGGGCCAAAAAGTGCAAGACCTCCGCTTCGGCATCCCGCTCTGCGGCGGCGTGAAAGAGCGCGAGCGAGGCGCGCAACGATTCGCGCGCCTTGGGCGGATCGGTCTGCGCAAACAACTCGCCGAGCTTTTTGAGAATGGTCGCTTCGACAAAGCGGTAACTGGTTTCGCGCGCCAATTGCAACGCTGCTTCATAACTCGCCAGCGCTTCCGCGCGGCGGCCCGCGAAGTTGTGCACATAGCCGAGATTGGTCAGCGTCATCGCCTGGCTTTGCTTGTCGGCAAGCTGGCGGCGTAGCGTCAGCGCTTCGTTTAGATAGCGCAACGCCTGCGTTTCCTCGCGCCGCGCGATGAAAACCTCGCCGATGTTGTTGAGCACGCGCGCTTCCAGGCCGGCCAGTTGGGTGGTTTTGGGCGTGGCGGCGCGGACGCGCGTCAGGGCTTGTTGCTGATACTCCAAGGCCTGCGCCGGATCGCCCAATTCAAAAAAGAGCAGGCCCAGCGTGTTGAGTGCAAACGGCTCGCTGCTGCGGTCGCCCGCCGTGCGCCAGAGATCGAGCGCCTGTTGCGAGAGATCGAGTCCCGCCTGCCATTCGCCCAGCAAAAAATGAATCGCGCTGAGATTGTTGAGCGTGCGTGCCTGGCCGTTCAGGTCGCCGAGCGCACGCCAGAGCGGCAGAGCTTGCTGGTAATACTCCCGGCTTTCGGGCAACTCGCCCAAATCCGCGTGCGAAACGCCCAGGTTGTTGACCGCGCGCGCTTCGCCGTATTGATCGTTGAAAGAACGCCAGACCGGCACGGCTTGCCGGTACCAGTCAATGGATTGCCGCCGCGCGCCCAGAAAATAAGTCACCAGCCCCAATTCCGTCAGGGTCATCGCCTCGCCTTCGGGGTCGCCCGCCGCGCGATAAAGCTGCAACGCGGCCAGATACTTTTCCGGCGCCTGCGCGCGCGTCTCGACTGTTTGCGCCAGCGCGAAGGCCGTGGAGAACACTGTCTGGGCTTCGACCAGCTGGCGCGCGCGCGGGCTGGCGGGCCGGGCGGTGGTGAGTTGCGCGGTATAACGGCCCTGCGGCGCGCCTTCGATGGCTTCGATTTGCAGGATGTATTCGGTGTCAGCATCGCTGACAAGGTGGATGGATTTCGGGCCGTACATCCAGTTGGCGCGGTCGCCGCTGGCTACGTGCGCACCTGTTTGCGTCAGAACCGCCGCCGTCAGCCGCACGCCTTTTTGCAGTACCACGACGTGCAGGTATTGCCCCGCCAACCCCACGAACGCGTACCGATGCGTTTCGCCGGCCTGCAACTCGCGTTCGACCGCTTGGCCGACGACAAGGGGCGCGGGCGTTTGCGCCGGTGCGCGCAGGCCAACCAACGCCGACAAAATGATGAGGGATGGAAGAACGAACAGCCGCATGGGGGACATATTTGATTGCGTGAAAATAAGCTTAGCGTAAGTAAAACGAAAGCCCTGGCGCGCTGGTTGGTTGAATAGCACGCGCCAACTTCGGCTGTAAAGTGCTGGGAGAAATAGGCTGCGAAAACGCCAGCCGGCTTGACTCAAACGTTCGCCAAGCCGGGCGCTAGATGTGCGGGTGGTACGTGTTCTGTCAGCCAAACCCCATTCGCCGAAAGATAAAACGCATAACCGGCTTGGTGCATGAGCGCCGTCTTGACGGTCAGCGCTGCGGGCTGGCCGCGGCGTTGGCCGACGCGCCAGGCTGTTTCGACATCGGCGGAAAGGTGAACGTTATGGCGCGCGCTTTCAAGCAAGCCTTGCTTGTAGATGGGCGCGAGGAAGCGCGTGGCGGTGCCGTGATAGAGCAGTTCCGGCGGCATGGCAGGCGCATGGCCCAATTCGATTTCGACTGAATGGCCCTGATTGACGCGGATGCGTGTATCGTCTTCGCTGAAGCTCCTCCAGCGCCACATGCAACGCCGGGCATGCGCGCTCTGCACTACTTCCTGCCCCTCCTTGCCGGGCGATTTGCGGGTGAACTGGTCGCACATCGTGACGATTTAGAAGTAACACTTGCGCGAATACTTGACCGCCAACCAGCCCGGAGCGCAATTCCCAAAGCGTTCCGGGCTGGTTGGCGTTAGACCGCGCTGCTACGAATTCCCACTCATTGACCGAATCAGCCATTGAACTGCCGCTTTCGACCATTCATTTAAATCCTAACGCCGCCAGCAGCCCACGTCGCTATAGTGCCAAATTGGGGCAGTCTGGCGGTGCGAATAAGCGCTTAACCATCCCCAAGGAATCAAGCAGGATTTGAATTCGGTCTGTGAGGAGGGATTTTCATAAGGCGAGACCGAGTTGTGATGTCGTTAAGTTACGTCAAGTCGGCTGCTCAAAGGCTGAGGAGTTGTCTCATGAAAAAGATTGCTTTGCTGTTTGCGCTCGTTCTCTTTGCTGTTACTGCCTATGCTCAGGATGCATCCACTGCACAAGACAAGAAGGACGTACCTGTAGCCGCTAGTTCCGCCCAAAGCGATCGCGATGCACGTGTCGAGGCGCTTGAGAAGCAGTTACGCTCCCTCGTCGAAGAAGTGACGGTTTTGCGTGGTGAGTTGCGGGAACTACGGAAGGCGAACTTGTCTGCGCCGACGGCAGTTGCGGGCAAGCCTGTAACCGTTTCGAACCCGGAGCCAGCCGTGCCACCGGTAGCCGCAGCGTCACCAAGTCCTGAGGTCGCTGCGCCAGCTCCACAGGCTACGCAAACACCAACAACCTTCGGCGGCGCTAGTTCCAACGCTAAGCTCCTCAATCCTGACATCAGTCTGATCGGTGACTTTATCGGCACGGCGGGCCGCAACAGGGTCGCTCACTCGCGTTCGCTCGAACTTCACGAGTCCGAATTGGGCATCCAGGCCATCATTGATCCTTATGCTCGTGCTGATGTGTTCATCTCGTTCGGTGAGGAGGGCGTGGAAGTGGAAGAAGGTTACCTGACATTTACCTCTCTTCCGGCTGGTCTGCTGCTGAAAGTCGGCAAGATGCGCGCCGAGTTCGGAAAGGTGAACGCCATCCACAACCATGCGCTCTCATTCATTGACCGGCCTCTGGTGACCAACAATCTCGTGGGTGGCGAGGATGGCATTGACGATGCGGGGTTCTCTCTGTCGCGCTTCCTGAAGGGGCCGAAGGACTGGTTTCTGCAAGGCACCGCCCAGGTCTTTCGCGGCGATTCTTCCAATGTCTTCACGGCCAACCGCCGTCAGGATGTCAGCGTTGTCGGCCACGTGCGGGCCTACAAAGACTTGACTGATTCGACGAACCTCGATCTGGGCGCATCGTATTCGCGCGGCCATAATGAACTCGGCTCGGGCTTCCTGACCAATCTCTACGGTGCGGACGCTACGCTTCGCTGGAAACCTCTGAGCCGCGCCATCTACAATTCAGTTCTTTTCCGAAACGAGTTGGTCTGGAGTGTGCGCGATCAACTCTCTCTCAGCAATAGTTTTCAAACACAGCATGCCTTCGGCTTGTATTCTTCCGTTGACTATCGGGTGAACCGCCGCTGGACCGTGGGGGGCCGCTATGACCGCAGTGGCCACGCTACGGATGCACGGCTAACCGATACCGGCTTTTCGACGATCCTGACTTACTGGCCGAGCGAGTTCAGCCAGATTCGCAGCCAGTACCGCTTCAGTCGTTATGGCCAAGGCGGCAATGCGAATGAACTGCTTTTCCAATTCTTGTTCGTACTGGGCGCGCACGGCGCGCATCCATTCTAAGATGTCTCAAGGAGATCATATGTACACTCATAAGCTACAAACTCGAATGGCCGCTCTGGTTGCGGCGTGCGCGCTTTTTGCTGCGCTCATCCTGCCGGCGCCCTCGCGTGCCGCTGGCCCATTGCAAGTCATGACTGCCACCACTGACCTCGCCGCGCTGGCGCAAGAGATCGGCGGCGACAAGATCGCGGTCGAATCTATCGCCCGCGGCTACCAGGATCCGCACTTCGTCGAAGCCAAGCCCAGCTTTCTGCTGAAACTTCGCAAGACCGATCTGCTGATGGTCGTTGGCCTCGAACTTGAGATCGGCTGGCTGCCGCCGCTTATCACGCAATCCACCAACCCGAAAATCCAGGTCGGCGCGCCCGGCTATTTCGATGCCTCACGCTTCGCCCAGATTTTAGAGATGCCCGCTGGCCAGGTGAGCCGCGCCGAAGGCGATGTTCACCCGCAAGGCAACCCTCATTATTGGCTCGATCCGCAAAACGGTCTGCGCGTTGCCAAGGGGATTCAGGCCAAACTCAGCGAGATGCGCCCTGCTGATGCCGCCTATTTTGCACAGCGCTACGCGGCCTTCGAGCAGCATCTCAAGCAAGCCGATCAGAAATGGCTTGAGATGATGAAGCCCTATGCCGGCCGCAAGATCGTCACGTACCATCGCTCGTGGCCCAATTTCGTGAAGCATTTCAATCTCAACGTCATCGGCTATGTCGAGCCGCGCCCTGGCATACCGCCGAGTCCGCAGCACACCGTCGAACTCATTAAGCAGATGAAGAACGAGAATGTGAAAGTCATCGCCGTCGAGCCTTACTTTGACCTGAAAACACCGAACGCGATCGCGCGCGACACCGGCGGCCAGGTCGTGGTATTGATTCCTTCGGTCGGCGGCGAAAAAGAAATCACCGATTACTTCAAGCTGTTCGACAACGACATCGCCAAATTGAAGCAGGCGCTTGATGCGACGCGCTAAATCGAAACCCAAAACATTTAGACAGGATTGACCGGATTTTTCAGGATTGACAGAATTGATTTGAGAAAGCTACAGCGTATCCTCAACGGCCAATCCTGTTCATCCTGAAAAAATCATGTTGATCCTGTCGATTTCTTCTGTCCCAATGTTGCTTGTACTGATTTAGAAGCCGAGAACAACCGAATGGACATTTTACTCTTTTTACTCGCCCCTTTCGTCGCGAGCCTAATCCTGACTGGCATTCATGCCTACCTCGGCGTTCACGTCGTCGAGCGTGGTGTCATTTTCGTTGACCTCGCGCTCGCACAGATCGCCGCGCTGGGCGCCACCGTTGCCATCGTTGTTGGCATGGATCCGCATGGTGCCGGTGCCTACTGGGTCAGCCTCGCCTTCACTTTTCTAGGCGCCGCCATTTTCGCTTTTGCCCGCACCCATCGCGGTCGTATTCCACCGGAAGCCTTCATCGGCATTGCCTATGCTGTGGCCTCTGCCACTGCAATTTTATTGATGAGCAAAGCCACGCATGAAACCGAGCATCTCAAAGACATGCTCGTCGGGAATATTCTCGCGGTCTCCTGGCCCGAGGTTACCAAAACCGCCATCCTTTACGGTGCGGTTGGCATTTTTCATTTCATCTTCCGCAAGAAATTCCTCCTGATTTCCCTGAATCATGACAAAGCGGAAGGGCTTGGCCTCAACGTCCGTTTCTGGGACTTCTTGTTCTATGCCTCCTTCGGCTTCGTCGTCACTTCTTCGGTGGCCATCGCCGGCGTGCTGCTCGTTTTCTGCTACCTCATCGTGCCGTCGGTCGGCGCGATGCTCTTTGCGGACCGCATCGGCCCGCGCCTGGCAATCGGCTGGACGATGGGCACGCTGGTTTCGGCGCTCGGTTGTTATCTCAGCGTGCAGATTGATACGCCCACCGGAGCCACAATCGTGGTGACGTTTGGCGCCGTTCTCGTGGTCATGTTCCTGGTCCACCTCATCGTTCATCATGGCCGAAATGGCAATTCGCTGACGGTATCTCACACTGCCCAAGAAGAGGTTCTTTCGACGAAACTGGAATTGTAATTGCCAGCTAACTCATTTCGGGCACCCGCAACGACTTCCTCTGCCAACTTCAAGCCGACATTCTCGGCATCCCGGTCGTGCGACCCTTCGTAACCGAAACGACGGCGCTCGGCGCGGCTTATCTGGCGGGCTTGGCGGTCGGGTTCTGGAAGAACGAAAAGGAAATCGCCCAGCAATGGCAGGTTGAAAAACGCTTTGAGCCAAAGATGAAGAAGAATGAGCGCGAGCGGCTGTACGAAGGTTGGCAGGTGGCAGTGGCGCGGGCACGGAGTTGAGAGCCCATCAACTGAATAAACAGAAGAACCCCGCTGAAGGCAGAGCTTTCAGCGGGGTTCGATTTATGGCTGGGACCCTGCGAATCCTGGCCATGCCAAATTGCCAAATTGCCAGATTAGCCAGAGCAGGGAAAGCCGAAACTGATTTAACGAAACGCTGCCTCCCGCGTATCGCTCCCAGCCACAAAGATCATCGCCGTAAAAATCAGATTATGTCCCAGTGTCAGTTGCTCTGCGATAAGGGAAGCGCTGTTGGTAGTGGCGCAAAGAGGAGAGGTCTGGCCGCAGATGAACGCTGGAAAACGCGGATCAGTCCTGTTAGCCAATTGAATTGCTCGGCGTCGGTCGGCGTTGATCTGCGGCGTGGCTCTCTCCCCATTGACCCACTACCATGTCAGCCACAGCCACCGCTGCCGCCAGACTAGACAAACTCGAGCTAAGTTTTGCTGCTCTGCGCTACACATACCAACGAAACAGTTCCGCCGCCAAAGCAAGGCCAGCGCAGCTTGAAGCGCTTTCGGCATTTTGCCGGTCTCCGGGATGAATGGTTTGTGCTGTTGGGATAGCTTTGCGAACGCGGCGGATTATACCTGAGCAAAACGCTGCGAAGTAGTTTGCCGTTGCCGCGTCGTTGTTTCAGAATACGCGGCGTTATCGTCACCCCAAATTGGATTTCAACGAAGATGTTAAGTGAATTTGAAAAGCAGCAACTCGATGAAGCGGGCTTGCTGGTGCTCAACAATTTTATGTCAGCGGAACGTTGTGCGGCTTTGCACCAGCGCCTGGCGGAAATCTTTGCCGCGCTCGGCGCACGCGCCGGAGCGGAGTTCAAACAGGAGCCGCAAACCGACCGGTTGGCCAATCTGGTCGAGCACGGCGAACTGTTTGAGCGCGCGATTGCCGAACCGAAAGTGCTGGCCGCCGTCGCGCACGTGCTGGGGCCGGACTTTAAGCTCAGCAGCCTGAATGCGCGTTCGCCGCGTCCGCAATCCGACTGGGTGCAGCCGTTGCATTGCGACACCGGCGCGTTGCCGGACGAGCGCGGCAACAAGGTTTGCAATGTGATCTGGTTCCTCGACGATTTCACCGGCGAAAACGGCGCGCCGCGTTTCGTCCCCGGTTCGCACCGTGCCGGGCGGTTGCCGCAAGACGTGCTGGCCGATGCCAGCGCGCCGCATCCTGATGAAGTGTTGGTTTTGGGCAAGGCGGGCACGCTGGCGGTGATGAACGCCCACATCTGGCACGGCGGCACGGCGAATCGCACGGCCCAACCACGCCTGGCCATGCACAGCTTTTATTGCCGCCGCGATCAACCGCAACAGCAGTATCAGAAACGGTTGCTGAGCGGCGCCGCGCAGCAGCGGCTGACGCCGGAGTTGCGCCAATTGCTGGCGCTGGACGATCCCTTGAATGACGAGTTGAGTTCGCAAAGCAGCGGACGCAGCGGGTTTCTGCGCTAGCGTTCTGACTGCACTTGCGGTTCGTTGGCGGCGCGAACCAAGTGCCTGGAGTTCATCAGGCTGGCTGCGCGCGCTGTTGCGCGCCACACAAGCTGAAGCTTGAACTCCATGCATTTGTGTATTTGTGTATTCGTGCCGCCGCCCTTTTATTTCCCCAGGCGGGTCTAATACCCCGCAGCTTGCTGCGTAAAACCATCAAGTTCGTTGGCGGATGGGAATTCGCCAGCGAATTAAGGTTTCTGATCCGCCTGATACCCCGCAGCTTGCTGCGGGGAAAATTCATTTCCGGTCAACCAAACAGCGAAGACATGCCGACAACCGACACCGCACCCATTCGACCCGGCGAACAACTCAACTGGCAAGCGCTGGAAAGTTACCTGCGCGTCCATCTGCCGCGGCAATTGGCGGGCGTAGCGTTTGCGCCGGATGCCGCGCTAATCGTTGAGCAATTTCCCGGCGGCCATTCCAATCTGACCTATTGCGTGCAATTCGGCAATCACGAATTCGTCATGCGCCGTCCGCCGTTCGGCCCCGTCGCGCCGACGGCGCACGATATGCCGCGCGAGTTTCGGTTGCTGGCAGCGATTCATCCGGTTTTCAATTTAGCGCCGCGACCGTATCTGCTGTGCGAAGACACCAGCGTGATCGGCGCGCCGTTTTATCTAATGGAGCGGCGGCGCGGGCTGATTGTGCGGCACAGCATTCCGCCGGAAATTGGCGCTGATCTGACCTTGCGGCGGCAGATCAGCGAGGGGCTGGTGGATACGCTGGCGGCGCTGCACGCGGTAGACATCGCCGCGCATGGCTTAGACAAATTGGGCAAGCCGGCTGGCTTCGTCAAACGCCAGGTCGAAGGCTGGGCCGCACGTTGGGAGCGTTCCAAAACGACCGACTTGCCGGAAATGACCGCGCTGGCCGAATGGTTGCGCGAACACTTACCGGCGGAACCGGCGCGGCACACGCTGGTGCACAACGATTTCAAACTCGACAACGTGATGCTCGATCCGCGTGAACCGGCGCGCGTCATCGCCGTGCTCGATTGGGAAATGTGCACCGTGGGCGATCCGCTGGTAGATTTGGGTTTGCTGCTGTGTTACTGGCCGCAACCGGGCGATCCGCCGGTGTTGACCGGTTCGCTCAGCCCGGTGACCATGCAACCCGGCTGGTATTTGCGCGATGAACTCGTGGCGCGTTATGCCGCCAAGACCGGCTGCGCGCTCGCGGGAATTGATTACTATTACATTCTGGCGCTCTTCAAACTGGCGGTCGTGTTACAGCAGATTTACTACCGCTATCACGTCGGCCAGACGCAGGACGAACGCTTCCAGGATTTCGATCAGCGCGTGGCGGCGCTGGTCATGACCGGTTACGAACGGATGCGGAAACAGACGTGATGCAGCGGGACGCAGCAGAACAAGCACAGCCAAATGCCGAGACGACGGTCGCCACGAAATTGCTGCGCGCGGTCATCGCCAAAGCCTTTCTCGAAATTCTCTTTATCTGCGTCATCGCCACACTGGCGGCCTTCAAAAACTACAGCCCGCTGCTGCGCGGCGCGATTGACGCCGCCGACCAAACACGCATAAGCGGCTGGGCGCACGATCCGCTAACACCCGACCAGTCGTTGGATGTCCAGCTTTTCATTGACGACCAATTCATCGCGACGCAACGCGCTCATCAACGCCGCGACGATTTGGTGCGCGCTGGCGCGACGACGCTGCCAAATCACGGCTTCCGGTTTGAATTGACGTCCGTCAAGCTGGCTGAAGGGCGGCACGCGGCGCAGGTCTATGCCGTGCGGATGGCCGCTGGGGTGAACAAAATGCTGTTGCCGTTGGCAAAACAGCCAGTTGTATTTGAAGTTCAGCGCTAAGGTGGACTTTTCCCGCTTTTCCCCGGAAATAATCAGCCCGCCTGCTTGCCGCCATCCGTAGCCGGTAGTAGCATACCGGCGGTTTTCAACGGCCAGCTTTCAGTGGAAGCGCCGCGCGGTTTAACAGACAAGCTCGACGATCAACCAATGTAAAAACAACGTTCAATTCGGACTGAGGGAAACGGCATGCTGCGGCTCGAACCAGGCCAGATTTTTTCGCACTATCGGATCATCGAACAGCTTGGGCAGGGCGGGCAGGCCACGGCATATAAGGCCGAAGACTTGCGCTTGCAACGCCTGGTCGTCATCAAAACCCTCTTGCCCGAGTTGGCCGCCACCGACACCGCGCGCCGCCGCTTTGAACGCGAAGCCCGCCTCGCCTCGGCCTTAGACCATCCGAACATCTGCGCGATTTTCGACATCGGTGAAACTGATGGGCTGTATTACATCGTGATGCCTTTCATCGCGGGGCCGACGCTGAAACAGGTCATTCACCAGAATGGCACTCAAGCCGGCGGACAGGCACACGCGGGGCAACCTCTCGCCATCAATTCCGCGCTCTCGATTGCATTGCAAATTGCCGATGCGCTCAGCGCGGCCCACGCGCGCGGCATCGTCCACCGCGACATCAAACCGTCGAACATCATCGTCAACGAACAGGGCCAGGTGAAAGTGCTCGATTTCGGCCTGGCGAAAATGATTGACGGCGACGAAGCCGGCAGCAACTCGCTGCACGACAAATCCATGACTGAGATGGGCGTGCCTTACGGGACGATGGGTTACGGCTCGCCCGAACAGGCAACGGGTGAGCGCGTAGACCATCGCACCGATGTGTTCAGCCTGGGCGTCCTGCTTTACGAGATGATCACCGGCCAGCAACCCTTCACGGGCCGCAACCGCATCGAGATTTTTCACGCTGTCATCAATGCCGTGCCGTGCCCCATGCGCGAATTGCAGCCCGGTGCACCGCCTGTGTTGCAGGCGCAGATGCAGGCCATGCTTGACCGCGCGCTGGCCAAAGAACCGGCTGAGCGTTACGCGACAATGGTCGAGTTGCGGGAAGAATTGAAAACCTTGCTGCGCGAACTCGCCCCCAATGCCAGCATTAGTCCGACACCGGTTCCGTTGCCGCCGCAACGCGCGCGCGGTAGCGCCTGGCGTTTGAGTGATGCTGTGGGCCGGGTGTTCAGCGGCGGTTTGTTCAATCGCCCAGGGCGCGGACGCGGCGCTGACAGCAAAGCGCCGCAGCGCGCGCAGCGGTCCGACACCGGCCAACCCAGCAAAGATCCCAGCGGCAGCGCGAGCGCCGCCATCACGCTCCCCATGCCTGCCCGCCCAGCGGCGGCGCGCCCGGTCAATTGGGGCACCGAGACGAAACCGACCGTGGCGGTGTTGCCGTTCAAAAACCTGTCGGGCAATCCTGAGGATAGCTTTTATGAATTCGCGCTGGCTGACGGCCTCATCACCGAACTCGCGCATGTGCATTCGCTGGTCGTGCGCCCGTCGTCTTACATCGCGCAATACGTCGGCCACACAGTTGATCCGCGCCAGGTCGGTGAAGAGTTGGCGGCCAGCGTCGTGCTGACGGGCAGCTTTTTGCGCACGCCCGACCGCTTCCGCTTCAATGCGCAACTGATCGCCACCGCGAACGGCGAATTGCGGTGGAGTGACAAGATTGACATCCCCGTGCGCGACATGTTGACGATGCAGGACGAACTGGCCGAACGCGTGATCGCCGGGCTGAAATTGAAACTGACCGAGGAAGAGCAGGAGAAGATTGACCGCCCGCTGACCAACAATCCACAGGCCTATGAATACTACTTGCGCGGGCGCGATCTGCTCTTCAAATACACGGCGCGCACTTTTGACGACAGCGAACTCGACTTGGCGATTGGGATGTTCGAGCAGGCCGTCAAACTCGATCCGCACTTCGCGCGCGCGCACGCCGCGTTGGGGCGCTGTTACGTTCATCACGCGCAAGGTTACGGCGGCGAACATTACTACGATCTGGCCGAACGCAGTTTGCAGCGCGCGCTGGCGCTCGAACCCGAATTGCCGAGCGCGTCGTTGCAGATGGTTTATGTGCTGTTGCATCGCGGCGAAAAAGAAAAAGCCCTGTCCTTGTTGGCCGATGTGCGGCGCGACAAACCGAACGATCCGGCGGTCTTCATCATCGCGGGCATGCTCTACCGGCTGAATGGGCAATACGACAAAGCGCTCAAACAATACGACCGGCTGCTTGAACTCAATCCCAAAGACATCGTTTGGGCCAGTTACAATCGCGGGCGCATTTACAGCTATCAGGGCCGTTATGAAGAGGCGCTGGCCGAATTGGAGCGCGGGCGTAAGGTCGAACCCGAACATCCGCTGATCAAAACCTTCAGCGCCAGCGTGCTGCTGAACCAGGGCCGCGTGGACGAGGCACGAGCCCTGGCCGAAGAAACCTTGCACCAGCATCCGCACTTCGAGGCCTTGCACGTTTTCATCGCGCGCTGTTTGAGCGTCAAAGGGCACCACGCCGAGGCACGCGCGTTGATTACCGAACAAGTCAAGGCGACCGCCGCCGCCGATCACGACATCGCCTTTTGGCTGGCGTCGTTTTATGCACTGGAAGATTTGCGCGACGAGGCGATTGAATGGCTGCAACGCGCGATCAAGCTGGGCAACGAAAACTATCCGTACTTTGCGCAGAACAAAAAGCTCGACAGGTTGCGCGATGATCCACGCTTCATTGCACTGATGAACGAATTGAAAGCACGCTGGGAAGAGAGGAACTAAACAGTGGCATTGCTGGAAGAATTGCGCGAGCGCATCAACCTGCGCCTCGACGAAAGCTACGTCGGGATCAGCGAAGTGGTGGGCGAACTCGCGCCGGAAGATTTGGTCGAATTGCTCAATCAACTCACGCTGATCGAAGCCGCCAGCGTCGTGATGATGCTGCCTGTGCCGCGCATCATCGAATTACTCGATCAACCGACGATGACGCGCCGCGCCGCCATCCTCGAACGCCTCGACCCCAAACGCGCCGCCCAGGTCATCGAAGGTCTCGCCGCCGACGAAAGCACCGACATCGTCAAACAGATGGGCTTGCACGAGCGCCGCCGTGTGCTGAGCCAGGTCAAAAGCGCCACACGCACCGAACTGGAACACCTGCTGCAATACCCCGACCATACGGCGGGCGGCATCATGACGACCGAGTTTGTGCATCTGGCACCCGACATGACTGTGGGCGAGGCGCTCAAACACATTCGTTCGGTCGCGCGCGAAAAAGAATCCATCTATGCCTGTTATGTGCTGGATGACAATGCGCGGCTGCTCGGCGCGGTCTCGCTGCGCGATCTGGTGATGGGCGAGATTGACCAGCGCATCACGACTGTGATGCGCCGCAAACCTGTCACGGTTGAGGCGCTGGAAGATCAAGAATCGGTCGCCAAGAAAATCGCCAAATACAATCTGCTGGCCGTGCCCGTGCTCGAAAGCGACGGCCACGTCGTTGGCTTCGTCACCGTGGACGATGTGGTGGACGTGCTGATCGAGGAGCAGACTGAAGACGTCTTGCGCATGGCCGGTATCGAACCGGGGGCGCTCGACAAACCCTATTTCGACAATCCCGTCTGGCGCGTGGTGCGCAAACGCATCGGCTGGCTATTACTGCTGTTTGTGGCGGAAACCTTCACCGGCACAGTGTTACGCCATTACGAAGGCCAATTAGCAGCACAGGTGGCACTCTCGTTTTTCATCCCGCTGCTGATTGGCACCGGCGGCAATACCGGGGCACAGACTGTGACGACGATCATTCGCAGTTTGGCGTTAGGCGAAATTCGTTTGAAAGACGCGCTGCGTGTTTTTACGCGCGAATTGAGTACAGGAACCATCATTGGCGTTTTGCTCGGCATAATTGCATTTGGCCGTGCGTTGCTGTGGGGCACGACAATGCCGCTGGCTTTGACGGTGGCTATCACTGTGCTGGTTATTTGTGCTTGGTCAACGACGGTTGGATCGCTGATTCCGATTGTGGCTGAACGCCTCGGGATTGACCCGGCGGTGCTCTCGGCACCGTTGATCACCACGCTGGTGGATGCGACCGGCCTGATTATCTATTTCACCATTGCCAAATTTATTTTGAACCTGTGAGCGTTATGAAACGGCTGTAATTTGCTTCGATTGCCGCGCATCATTTTGGCGTAGACTAGGCGGTGCTTTCGGCGCCCATGATCTCGACGCTGGTGGATGCGACGGGGCTGTTGATTTATTTGACCATTGCGAAATTGATACTGGATCAGATTTGAACGCCGCCTTTGTGACACTTGCCACTGCAAATGATGAATGCGTGGAAGTGCCACAAGTGAAATGGCAGGCGCGCCGCTGTCGGCGTAAGTTCGCATCTCCCGCAAACCGCTCAACGGGTATCACCGAGGAGGTACGGAATGAAAAGTCTGAGAATATGTCTGGCACTGGCCTTATGGTTCCATTCGATTGCCCCTGGCTTTGCGCAGGCCGCGCGCGAGGTTGATGTCTTCGCCGCCGAAATCTATCTGCCGCGCGGCGAAAAGATCGAAAAGCAAAAAGTCCGGCTGCATTTTTTGCCGGAGCGGCTGCTGATCAAGAACGAGCACGGCGAAGACCTCAAAAGCCTGGCTTACGCCGACCTTAAAGCGGCGGATTATGCTTACGGCAAGCAGCCACGTTGGAAGGAAGGTATGGCTTTGACGGCGACAGGCTTGTTACTGGGTTCGAGTTTAGCTGTACTTGCCGTGACGCCGCTCCTGCCGTTGGTGGCGATTATTGGCGGCATCAAACTGGCAAAGTCCAAGGGCCGCAGCCATTGGCTGACCGTCCGGACAGCGGATGATTACGCGGTCTTGCGGCTGAACAAGCAAAGCCAACGACTGGTCATTGCGGCGTTTGAAATGCACAGTCAGGTGAAGGTTGAAATTCTGCCGGACAAAGAGCAGAAATGACGGTTTCTTGAACGGAGGGCTATGCAAACAACATCTTCTCGGTTGATTCAGGTTTTGTTCGTGGCTGTTTTTTTAGCGGCTGCGAGTTGGTTGTTTGGCATGAGCCTCACGCAACAGGCCGCCGCCCAGGAACGCCTCGTGCAAACCACTGTCCCATTAGGTTTGCCCACCGACACTTGGGAATACTATGTCCCGCGCCACAACCCGCTGACGCCCGAAAAGATCGAACTGGGCCGCCAACTCTTTTTTGACCAGCGTCTGTCAGCCGACGGCACCGTCGCCTGCGCCAGTTGCCACAAACCCGAACTCGCCTTCGCCGATGGCAAGGCCGTGGCCGAAGGCATCGCGGGCCGCCGTGGGCCGCGCAATTCGCCCAGCGTGCTCAACGTGATTTATAACAACAGCAATTTCTGGGATGGCCGCAGCGAGACGCTGGAAGAGCAGGCAATTCAACCGCTCATTAATCCGCTGGAGATGGGCGAGCAGACCCACGCGGCCATCGTGGCGCGCTTGCAGCGGCTGCCCGAATACGTCAGCGCCTTTCAAACCGTCTTTCGCGGCGCCCTCACCATCGAACGTATCGGCCAGGCGCTCGCTGCTTATGAACGCACGCTGGTTTCAGGCGCGGCGCCGATTGATCATTATTTGGCGGGCGACACCAATGCCCTGGATGAGGCTGCCAAACGCGGCCTTGCGCTCTTTCGCGGCAAGGCGCGCTGTTCGCGTTGCCACGCATTTAGTGAGCAACGGGCGTTCTTTTCCAACTTTGATTACGTGAATACGGGCGTGGCCACCAACCATTCCAACTTTGAAAAGATGACGCGTGCGCTTTACGAAGCGGCGGAAGGGCCGGAGATGAAAACGCTGGTGGATAAGCTCAGCCAGGAAGAGGGCGGCCACGAATTGGGCCGTATCACGATCACCTATAACATTCTCGACCTCGGCGCGTTCCGCATACCTAGCCTGCGCAATGTAGCTTTGACTGCGCCCTACTTTCACGATGGCAGCGCCGCGACGCTGGCTGATGTTGTGCGCTTTTACAACGCGGGCGGCAAAGACAATCTCAACCGCGAGTGGGACCTGCATCCGTTGGGGCTGACCGAAGAAGAGCAAATTGATCTGATTGCTTTTCTACATTCCCTCACAGGCAAAATCCCGGATGCTGGCAAGCTGGCCGCAAAATAAAAACCGCGGGGGAAGAATGGAACGGGGGAAAGCCTTAAAGATTTTCCCCGTGTCTCCTGCTCTCCCGTGGCCCTGTGTTTGGTTAAAGGCTAAAACTGCAACCCGCGCAATTCGACTAGCAAATCCTTCACTTGACCCTCCGACACATTGCCAGGCCCGTCAATTTTGACGCTGACCTTGATGGATTCGCCGGGTTTCAACGGCTCCGTGCGCACGCGCGGAATCGGTACGCTAATGCTTTCTTTAATGACCTTATCGTCCAGACCAATCATCCGTCCGATCAACTCAAGGCCGGTCAGTGTGCGGTCGCCGCGATTGGTGACGCGTGTTCTAATTTCGTATTGCATCATCCCGATCATATTGGGGTGAACGATCTTATCAATCACTTCGATCTCGATCTTGCTTTTGTAGTGCTCGAATTCGGCTGACCCGGCCCACACTCCGTTCGGCAAAGGCGGTTTCATGTCGCCCTTGGACCCGGCGATGTAAAAGACTCCCACAATCAACGTAATCGCCACCAGCCCCAGCGCGCCGACGATCAAATTGCCGCGCTTGTTGTCTTCCGCATCCACAGGTTTCGCTTCAAACATAAACTGTTCCTTTCGTTTTCAACCTTGACGGGAGAAAACAGAGATGACGGAACAGACGGAAATAACGGAACAAACAGAAACCAGCCTTGTCAGAACGCTTCCGTCTGTCCGGTAATCTCTCCTGGGCTTTGCACAAAAAGTCCCGTTTGCACAAAAAGTCGAGTGATTGCGTAGAAGCGCGCGCAAATCCAAATGACTTATCGCCGCTTTTTTTCAACCTGCACAAAAAGTCCGTCATTTTTAGAGGTTTTTGTGCAAAGCCTTCAACATCTCGCGGAAGTTGCCTGCAATCGTTACCTCTTCGACGGGGAAGGTCAACTGGCCGCCTTCGATCCACTGGCCCGAAGCGCCGCGCGAATAATCGCCGTTGACGGGGTTGAACCCGAAGCCGATCAGCTCCGTCACATAAAACCCTTGCTTGACCGACGCGATAATCTCGTTCGGCGCATAGACCCCCGGCACGATGTAAAAGTTCCCCGTGCCCACGCTCGGCGCGCCCGACAAACCGCGCGCCGCATTGCCCGTAGATTTCAGGTTTAGTTTGCGCGCCGTGTAACTGTTCAGCAAATAGCTTTGCAACACGCCGTTTTCGACCACCACGGTCTTGCGTGTCGCCAGCCCTTCGCCATCGAAAGGCCGCGAACCCAGCGCGCCCGGTAGCGTCCCGTCATCAATGATCGTCAAGCCGCTGGCGGCAATCTCTTCGCCCAGCTTGCCGACGAAAAGCGATGAGCGCCGGAAGATCGCCTCGCCCGTAATCGTCTGGAAGAACTCGCCCAGCAACTCTTCGGCGGCGTCGGCGGAAAAAATAATCGGGACTTCCTGTGTAGCCACCTTGCGCCCACCCAGCTTGCGCAACGCGCGCCGCGCCGCTTCCTGACCGATGGTCTCGGCGTCATCCAATTTGGCAAAGCTACGCGCGCGGTCGCCCCAATAGCCGATTTGCATTTGGTCGCCGTCCTTGGCAATCGGCGCGACCGACACGCCGCACAGCGTGCCCTGATATTCGCCCGCAAAGCCGCCGCTTGTCGCCAGCAGCATGCGCGCCACCGTCGTCCCGCAACTCGCGCCTTGCGAATTGGCGATGCGCGCGTCGTACCCGCGCGCCGCCGCCTCCGCCGCCTTCGCCAATTCGATCTTGCGTTCGGTCTGCAGCGCGACGATGGCCTCGTCGTAAAGGCCCAAATCCGGCAACGCGCCGCTCGCCAATTCATCACGCGCGGGCAACACCGCCGCCTCGTCCACCGAAGTCAGCCGCGCCATTGCCACCGCCGTGTCAATCAATTCGTCCAACGCCGCCGCGCTCACATCCGAAGTCGAGCACGACGCCTGCCGCCCTTCGTAAAGCACGCGCAAGCCCAAGCCGCGCGACGCAGCCTCTTCCAGCTTTTCGACTTCGCCCAGGCGGACTTCGACCGAAAAGTCGGTGGTTTCGCTGGCGATAACTTCGGCCTCGGTCGCGCCGCGCTTTAGAGCTTTGGCGATGAGGTCGGAGAGCAGGTCTATGGTGATTTGTGTAGCCATTCGGAAAGGTAAAAGGTGAAAAGAGAACCGTGAACATTCCGATGCCAGCCTGCGGATGCAGGCGACAGCATAAAGCCCAGTGCGTGAGCGCTGGGTTAGCTCGTCATTGAGAACCGCAAGCCCACGAAGGTGGGCGGCAGACATTGCGCGCGATGGTCTGTCGCTCGCTCCGCGAGCTTGCGTAAATTTTGGGGCGCTCACCCAGGGTTTCGCGCTGCGCGCTGCACCCTGGGCTTTACGCTGCCGCCCGCATTCGCGGGCTGAGAGTTCAAGCGAACTTGGCGATGCCATTCGTTTGCCGTTCTGCCCAGCGCCGCATCAACCGTTCGCGGAACGCCACGCGGTCAGCCTGGTATTGCGGATCAGCCTCAAGCTGTTTTTGAAACGCGGCATCGGCTTCCTCCTGCTTTTGCAGGTACGCATCCAACTCGGCCCGATGGCTCAAGTAATACGCCAGTACAGCATGAACCTGGCACAACGAAACCGCCGGGAAGCGATTGGTAATCTCTTCCGCCGAGGCACCTTGTTTGTAGTGATGCAGGATCGTGTCGAGCGGGACGCGCGTGCCGGTAACGCGGATCACGCCTTCGGGCGTTTGGGTGAGCGGTACTGTTTGAACTGCTTCGATTGCTGTCATAGCTTTTTACCTCTTCGCTTTCTCTTGGGGCAATGCGCTCGTTTAGTCTGCTGCTCTGCTGCTTAATGTAGGTAGGTCACTACAAGATATTACCCTCGCTATTCAACCTGGACTTCTCCAGTTTTTTCTTTTTCCACTCTTTCAAAACATGAAATAGCTCTTTGGGGTCAAGGGAGAGGAATTTTCCTTTGATGAGGCTTTGCAATAAGTAGGTAAGCAAAAACCAGCCAAATGTAAGCTTGAAAGCAAGTGGCTCCATCCGATTCCATCCTTCAGGTTGAGCAATAGACCAGCAGACCCACGCAAATACAGGAAGACTTATCAAGAAATAGGCTAATAACACCAATTGAGCAAAATTAGTTGCGAGCTTGTCTTCAAGCTGAGTGTGACTTCTCTCTAGTAAATTGAAAGTAGTAACTAGGCGATTATAGTTGCTCTCTGAAATGACAGAGGTTTCGCTTACAACGATTTTATTATTGGTGTAAGAGCTTTCTGCTAAGCAAGCATAGTCATAAGTTTTGTTGTATGTCAGGTTATGAATCAATTCCTTATGGTCAAATGTACGCTCATTTGATAACTCAAAAGAGTAAATCGTGCTTACGTTCTTAAATCTCAAAATAGTATAGACGTCAACCAGATAGCTTTTAAGAAAAGCCGTCACGTCGAAGATATAAGCGAATGAGTCAATATCGTTTAGCAGGATAGATGTTTCTTTTTCTAGATCTTCGTACACGATAACTTTTGTGTCAGGAATGATTCTCTGTAAGTTTTTATATCTCAGACAATGTATAGGCTGAATTTCAATATCTAGCTCTTCCCACTGGCTGCCTTTTTTCTTCAGGTATTTACCGCTTACCAAGCTGCTTAATTGTTTGCTGATTAGTTCTTTTAACCTGCTTAGATCATCTTCTTTTGATTCAATTTTCCCTCGATCTTCTGTTATGTTTATCAGAACAACCTGGGTCAGGTTTTCATAGTATGCTATGCAATGAGCAATCACATTGATGTAGGGATCAGGGAGGTCGGAGGTGGCAAAAATAAACAACTTGGTTTGCTTTGGACGAACGACCTGTGTCTCTTCTTTACTAGAAGACTTGATTGATCCCTTGCTTTGCTGCTTTGCATTCATGAGATTGTTGATTGCTTGTGGTACGTTATCGCCGACTCCGCAACTCATGGATAGCCCAGTATGTTTTGTAAAGATACTGGCTATATTTTCTAGGAAATTATAGTCGTGCTTGTCAAAGTCATATTTAATTAAAACATCGTCCCCGCCGGCGATTATTAACTCGGCACCCGTGGTAGAGTTAATAAGCGACTCTATTTGAAAAATCGCCAGTTTAATACTCTCTGACAAGTGTGTAGCTTCTTTAACTCTGCCATTGTTAAGCAAATTTTCTATTGAATTGCCTATGTTATCTCCGTCAAAGAAAGCATATTTCACTGTCCCAACTTGTGTCTCAATATTTTGATTGGTAAATGACATGTCATGCTACACGTAACATTTTGTCCTTTCCATACCACAAATAGCCTGTTTGGTGATAGCTCAACTACCCTTCGTCCCGCCCACCGTCATCTCTTCAATCTTAATCGTCGGCATCCCCACGCCCACCGGCACCGATTGCCCGTCTTTGCCGCACGTCCCGATGCCTTCGTCCAGCGCCAGATCGTTGCCGACCGCCGAGACTTTGGTCAGCGCGACGGGGCCGTTGCCGATCAGCGTAGCGCCTTTGACCGGCGCGGTGACTTTGCCGTCTTCGATCAAGTAAGCCTCGCTCGCGCTGAACACGAATTTGCCGTTGGTGATGTCTACTTGGCCGCCGCCGAATTGCACGGCGTAAAGGCCGCGTTTGACCGATTTGATGATGTCGGCGGGGTCGCTCTGGCCCGCGAGCATGTACGTGTTGGTCATACGCGGCATCGGCAGGTGGCGGTAACTTTCGCGGCGGCCATTGCCGGTGAGCGCCGCACCCGTTAGCCGCGCGCTGAGCTTGTCCTGCAAATACCCGCGCAGGATGCCGTTTTCGATCAGCACGGTTTGCGCGGTCGGATTGCCTTCGTCATCCACGTTGAGCGAGCCGCGCCGCCCCGGAACGCAGCCCTCATCCACGACAGTGCAGAGCGGGCTGGCGACCTTTTGGCCGATCAGGCCGGAAAAGGCCGAGGTGCCTTTGCGGTTGAAATCGGCTTCCAGGCCGTGGCCGACGGCTTCGTGCAAGAGGATGCCGGGCCAGCCCGCGCCGAGCACGACTTCCATCGCCCCGGCGGGCGCTTCGACGGCTTCGAGCTGGACGATGGCCTGGCGCGCGGCTTCGGCGGCGAAATGTTCGGGCGTGAGTTGGTCGTGGAAGAACTCCAAGCCGTTGCGCCCGCCGCCGCCCGCGTAACCCGATTGCAAGTTCCCGTCGTCATCCGCGATGCACAGCACATTCATACGCGTCAGCGGCTGCACGTCGCCGATCAGCGCGCCTTCGGACGTAGCGATCAGCATGACCTTGTACTTGTCCATAAACATCGCCTGCACCTCGCGCACACGCGGATCGTGCGCGCGCGCCGCCTTGTCCGCGCGGTGCAACAATTCGATTTTGCGTTCGAGCGGCTCTTCGTTGGCCGGATGCGCGACGGGATAAAGATCGTGCTGCGGCTGGCTGGCCGATATGTTGACGGGGCCAACCTGCACGCCGCTCTCGGCGATATGCGCGGCGGTCAGCGCGGCCTTGCGGATGGCAGCGACTTCGATCTCGTCGCAGTAGGCAAAGCCGGTGCGCTCGCCACTGATAACGCGCACGCCGACGCCCTGTTCGACCGTGCGATTGGCAGTCTTGATGATCTGCTCTTCGAGATTGAGCGCGTGGTTGATCGTGTATTCGAAATACAGATCGGCGTAATCACCACCTTTCGACATGGCCGTGGCGAGCAAGCTTTCGATGTCGGCGGTGGTGAGATTGAATCGGGAAGTGAAAAATTCAATTGGATTGGTCATAGCTAAATCAACTCTCCAAACACTGGGAAAGCATAGGACGTAAACCAGGCAAATAAGAGCCAATGAAAACCAAGGCTCAGTGGAAACGCAGGTTTGCGCCAGGCTTTCAGCCCAATCAAAGCAAGCGTTGCTATCAAACTAAAATTCAGGATTATCACAGCAACAGTGTGCACCCCGCCTTGATATTTCATCCCGTAAGACCAGTAAATTATGTTATGCAAAATGGAAAGCAAAGCGAGTAAGAAAAAGAGCATGAAACTGCGAGCCGGTATTTCAGGCTTTCCCAGAAAAGCATACGGATTCCATATCCACATCGCTAAAGCAGGAATGGACAGGATAAAGAGTTTGGTTCCCAAGAAGCTGGGAATCAGCATTCCGACCAAGAAGAGCCAAAAGGGAAATGGGGCCCAGATGCGTGGCACGTTGGCATTGATTGACTGCCAAGCGACAAGGCTGAGCGAAATACCAGCAAGCAAAGTTGTGAGAGTGAAAAAGTGTTTTTGAGACATCCCACCTCCAGAACAACTGTCGCAATACTTGTCTTGTTAGTTAGCTTTGGGCGGCAATCAGGCCACTGCCAACAAGGCTTTTTCAACGTCCTTCGACAGTTCAAGGGCAACGAAGCATTCCGCCGGATACAAATAATCTTCGCCCGATTCGTCAACGATTCTGAGCAAGCCGTCCGCTGCTACCGCTGTGTCTGGCAAGACCTGATAGAGCTTGCGCAGTTCCAAGTCTTCGCAACCATTCTTTTGCACACAAACGACAAAGTGTTTAGACATAAGCTGGTTGTTGAAACAATTCGCTAATGCGCAACCGGAAGCCGGGCAATAACGCCTCGCTCACCAACTCATCCTCTTCCCCCAACACCGTAATCGCTTTTGGCGAATCGTAAATGTGCACTTCGCGCAAGTCAGGTGACACTAACCAAGTTTGCCGCACGCCAGCGGTAAAACACTCGCGCAGCTTGCGGTTGACCTTCCCCCAGCTTTCGTTGGACGCGACAACTTCGACAGAGAGGTCAGGGGCGAGATGCCATTTCTCTTCGGTTTCGCCTTCGGGCGGCATGCGCGCGGCGGAAAGGAAAGAAACATCGGGCAAGCGTTCGTTCTGTCCGATTTGAAAGGTGGCGTCTGGGCCGTAGACACCGCCAAGCTGGTGCGCTTCGACATATCCACCCAAACGAATAATCAGGCGTGTGCCCACGCCGCTGTGTCTGGAACTACCCATGTCTTTGGCCTCCCATTGTCCATCCACAAGTTCATAGATTTTGTCGGCGTCGTCGGCGAGTGCGATACCAGTGGCGATTTGCGTTGTCGGAGCCATTGCATTTCCTCCTGCTGAAAATTGATGCCGGTGGATTGTAGTTTTACCAGGGTGATGCGGCAAGCAGGCAATCTATCCGGGCTTGCTGTCAATGAGTTGGAACTGACTGGCCTTTGCGGCTGCCAAGCAACGCCTGCTTTTGTCATTTTGGCCAAGCCGCATCCGAAAACTCCAATGGCATCTGAGAAATTGGAAACCTGGGTTTAACAAAGCCGTTGGTTTTAAGGCGCGTCTTCTTTTGACGAGTGCGGCCAGCGTGCTATCTACGTTGTGATTCGAGGTTGATACAGAAAAGAAACCCGCCAATTGTTACTGCCGAAAAGCCATAACGAAACAATTCAGAATTTGTTTGTTACAGCGCTGTTACGAAGTTACAACGTGGCATAACGGTTGCACCTTTGTAACTCCGCATACGTACCAGAATATTTGAATTACCGTCACGTATGTTGATAACCGCGGCAACCATTGCCTCGTTTTCAATCGTTTCAGAAAACACAATCGCGAACCAAAACACTGGATGTGAACAACGGCCTTCACGGGCCGGCAGGTTGTCGTGTGTTCAATGACGCCCGCTAAAGGAGAAATGGAATATGAAATCAATTAAACCCTGCTTGTTATTTGTTTGTTTGTTGTGCGCCACGCTCGCGGCTTTCGGCCAGGCGGTTTCGGTCAGCAATGTCGAGGGCACCGTGACCGATCAGACCGGCGCGGTCGTGCCCAACGCCGTCGTGACCGTCACCAACGCCGGTACGGGCGCTAAACGCGAAGCCGCTGCCGATAGCAATGGCTATTACCGCGTCGCCGGATTGGCGCCGGGCCTGTATACGATCAGGATCGAGAGCAAAGGCTTTGCCACGCAGCTTTCCGAAAACGTGACGCTCAACGTGGGCACGACGCTCACGCTGAACGCGCAACTCAAACCGGCGGGCGCGACGGAAACCGTCATCGTCAACGCGGGTGATGTGGCGCTGGTCGAAACGACGCGCACCGAATTGGGCGGCGTCGTCAGCAACCGCGAAATCGAAAACCTGCCGCTCAACGGGCGCAGTCTGGCGGGCCTGGCGATTCTGGTGCCGGGCGCGCGGCCCGCGCAATCCTTCGACCCGACCAAGAACCGCAGCGCGGCCTTTTCGGTCAATGGCGGCGGTGGACGCAACATCAACACCACCGTGGATGGCGGCGACAACAAAGACAACACCGTTGGCGGCATCGTCATGAATTTCTCGCTCGAAGGCGTGCAGGAATACAAGCTCGAAACGCAGCGTTTCTCCGCCGCCGCGGGCCGCAGCGAAGGCGCGGCGCTCAACGTCATCACCAAGAGCGGCACCAACGCCTTGCGCGGTTCGGCGTTTCTCTTTGCGCGCGACAAAGCCTTCAACGCGAACGATCACATCTCCGTCGTCAGCAAACGCGCGAAGCCCGATTACAGCCGCCAACAATTCGGCGGCAGCCTGGGCGGGCCGGTCAAACAAGATCGTTTGTTCTTTTTCGGCGTCTACGAACGGACGCGCGAAGAGGCGGCCTTCAACGTCAGCCAGACCGTGGTGGACGAATTGACCATCGCCAAGGTCGCCGGGGCCAAACCGATTCAGACCGTGCCGACGCCCTTCCGCGACAACCTCTGGCAGGTGCGCCTCGACGGCAAACTCAACGACAAACACACGGCCTTTTTGAAATGGGCGCAACAGACCAACAGTGCGCTCAACGACCAGGCCAACATCACCGACGAATCGAGCGGCAACTTCACGCGGAATCATTTGTACCAGAGCACGCTCGGCTTCAATTCGACGCTGACGCCGGCGCTGGTCAATCAATTCGTCTTCGCCTATCAGTATTGGAACAACATCATTGACTCAAACACCTTCGCGCCGTATCTGATCTTCCCCGGCGCGGGCGTGACCTTCGGCACCAATCCCAACATTCCGCAAGGCTCGGTGCAACGCAAGTTCCAATTCAAGGACGACCTGTTCTGGACGCGCGGCCAACACGGATTCAAATTCGGCGGTGATTACACGGCCATTCCCAAACTGGGCGGCTTCTTCCGCACACCGCCGACGCCCAACCTGACCTTCCTCGACAATCCGTCGGTGATCACGACCGACAAGACGAAATATCCGCAAGGCTTCGCCACGCCCGGCGCGGTCTCGACACTGGTTTACACGTCGGGCGATCCGGCCTTTGATTATCACGACACCGCGATGATCTCGGCGTATGTGCAGGATGATTGGAAAGTCCGGCCCCGACTGACGCTGAATCTGGGTGTGCGCTACGACCTCGATCACAACTTCATTCCAGCGCTGCCGAACAACCGCACCTACCTGTTGCTGAAACAGATCAATCACGTGGCGGCGAGCCGCTTGCCCGGCGATGACACCAACAATTTCTCGCCGCGTTTCGGGTTTGCCTGGGACATCGGCGGCGATGCCAAAAATGTCGTGCGCGGCGGCTATGGCATTTACTACGGGCAAGTCTTCCAGAACATCCCGCTCTTCGCCCAGCAACAGGCCAACGCGACGGTGTTCGCTTCGACCACGCTGACCAGTTCCGGCACCACGCCGCAAACCAACACCGATCCGTTCCTGAAGACCTTCCGTTATGGCGTAGACACGATCGCCATTCCACCCGCCGCCACGACGCTGGCGAACGGTGCGTCGGGCCGCCTCATCAGCCCCGATGCGGTGATGCCCTATACTCAGCAATTCAACGTCGGCTACAGCCGCCAACTCAGCCGCGATTACGCGGTCGAAGTGGATTACGTCCACATCCTCGGCTTGCACGAATACATGCGGCGGCGCTTGAACCCGCGCGTGCCGGGCAACACGGTCAAGGACATCAACGGCGCGAATGTGGCGAACGCGCGGTTGCTGGCGGCGAATTTCGTGAGCGCCGGTTTGCCCGCCGCGCGGTTGGGCGACATCATTTACGAAGATTCCATCGGGCGTTCGCACTACGACGGCTTGAACGTTCAACTGCGCAAACGCTTCACGAACCATCTCACTTTCCAAACGTCATACGTGCTTTCGCGCGGCATCGCCTATGGCGGCGCGAACAACACGGGCGCGGCGGCGGGCTTCGGCGGTCTGGTGCAGGATCAGAACGACATCTTCAACAAGGACGAACTGGGGCCGACCTCGACCGATGAACGGCACCGTTTTGTCTTTTCGGGTGTACTGGATTTGCCGTGGGGGTTGCAGGTTTCGCCGATTTTGCAGGCCGCTTCGCCGCGCGCCTACACGATCATTCAGGGCACTGACCGCAACGGCGACGGCGTCACCAACGACCGTTGGCTCGATCCGGCGACCAACCAGATCACCAAACGCGGCGCGTTCCGTGGCGGTTTCGACATCCAACAGGTCACTGACCCGGCGACGGGCAAGACGGAAATCGTAGCGGGTGACGCAGTCTCGGCGCGCACTTTCACGCTGGATATGCGCGTCTCGAAATACGTCAAGTTTAGCGACCGGATGAAACTTGGTTTGTTCTTCGAGGCCTTCAACCTGACCAATCACGTCAATTTCGGCGACGGCTTCCAGGGCAACGCGCGCACGGTCAGCACGAGCGGCAAACCGCTGGTGCGCACTGTCACCGGCTATCTGGGCAACCGCACGGCCAGCATTCCGCCCGCACAAGGGGGCGCGGGCAGTCCGTTCCAGGCGCAGTTTGGGGCGCGCTTCACGTTCTAAAGAAGGTCAGCACAAACGCAAAACCCAAAGGCGGCACTTGTTTCAAACAGACAGGCGCCGCCTTTGGGTTTGTTTCGAGAGAGATTGGTTGTTGACGCCTGTGCTCAAGGCGTATGCCCGACGCGGCGCAACAAATCGTTAAAGCTGTGCTCGGCCCGCAATCCATCAAATTTCGGCTCAACTTTCAACCACAACGCCAGCCAGCCGCTGCGGTCTTCATACGCTTTTTCGAGCCAGGCCAGCGCCTGCTCATGCTCTCCAAGTCCAGCGTAAATCGTCGCGACATCGTAGGGCGAGACGTATTTGTGCTTGGCAATCTCCTGCAATTCGGCCAGCACCTTTTGCGCTTCGGCGCGCTGACCCGCTGCGGCGTAAGCGTGTCCGAGCGAGGCCAGGATTTGCGGGCTGTCGTTCAAGCGCTGAGCCTGCTGCAACTCGACCAGGGCTTCGGCAAATTTGCCCTGTTGCTCATAAGCCCAGCCGAGCAGCAAGTGTGGCCAGTATGATCTTGGCTCCACGCCCAACGCGCGCCGGTATTGTTCGATGGCCTGTTCCGGCTGGCGCGCAAAGTAAAACGCCAGCCCCAGTTGCCACAGGCTGAATTCATCCAGCGGATTGGCGTCCGCCGCGTGTTTCATCTCGGCTTGCGCTTCGGCCAGGCGGCCCACCGCGATCAAATGCCAGCCGTAAAGTTGATGCGCGGGCTGATAGTCGGGAGCGAGTGCAATCGCGCGCTTGAATTCACGTTCGGCACCCACCCAATCCCATTCGTACTGCGTCTTGATGACGCCCAGGGTAACGTGCGCCGGGGCGAACGCCTCGTCACATTGCAAGGCCTGCGCGTTAGCCGCCTGCGCTTTGGGCATGGCTGCGCGCGGGGCAAGGTGCAGGTCTGAAAGGAACAGCCAGCCGACCGCGAGGCCGTCATAAGCGGACGCCGAGCGCGGGGCCAGGGCGATGGCGCGCTGATAGTATTCGAGGCCTTGTCTGATCTCGGCTTCCGTCCAGCGGCTGATGTAGAAATTGCCTTTGAACTCAAGCTGTTCGACATCGGCGCGCGGCGCCGGTTTGTAGCGCCAATAAATGCCAGCGCTGAGGAGCGTCAGCGCCAGAAAACCGAAGACGACCAAGAAGAGCTCGGGACGTTGGCGCAACCTGAGTCGGGCGGGGGCCAATGCAGCCGCAGGCGCGGTAGGCACAAGCGGCTGAACGGCGGCATCCGCGTTATGCAGGACTTTCACCACAGCGACAAAGCGATAGCCGCGCTTCGGGATGGTTTCGATGAACTTCTGCCCTTGTTCGCCTTCACCGAGCGTCTTACGCAGCCGCGAGATGTTGTCGGCCAGATTGTTCTCTTCGACAAAGCTGTCGGGCCAGACAGTTTTCAGCAATGTTTCTTTTTCCAGCAAATGGCCGGGCTGGGCGACCAGCGCCAGCAACAGGTCGAATGTTTTTGGCGCGAGCGGGATGGCCTCGCCCGCGCGCAGCAGCAAGCGTTCGGCTGCGTCCAGCCGGAAAGAGCCGAATTCGTATAACTGCTTGTGTTGCGTTTCCATCAGACGTTCCGAGAAGTTTCCTAGAATTTTCCGAGCGAAAAACCAGACGTGGCTGAAGACAGATTGCCCCCGCGCGCCTATCATCCGCCGTGCCATGCGCCGCTGAACGCATTCTATGGTTGGGTGGCGGCGCGCGGCAATGCGGGCAACTCGTAGCGAAGGGCCGCGTGAGCCTGCGCCACCTTCATGGAGAACCTTGATGAACATCGAACAAATACGCGACGCGCTTCTTTATTGCACGGTCATGAACTTCGCGCTGCTGGCGCTGTGGGGGCTGCTCTGCCTGCTGCCGCGCGAGTGGATGTATCGGGCGGCGGGCCGCATTTTCCGCTGCACCGCTGCACAGTTCGACACCGTCAACTATGCAGGCATTGTCTTCTACAAAATCGGCGTCCTGCTCTTCAATCTGATTCCCTATCTGGCCTTGCGCTTCGTGCGATGAAAAGCGGCGACCTGTCAGATCAAATGAAGCCGGTGGCGGAACGCCTCGTGGCGCTCGACGCGTTGCGCGGCGCAGCTTTGTTCGGCGTCTTGCTGGTCAATCTGGAAGTCGGCTTCCGCGTCTCGCTCTTTCAACAAATGCTGACGCCGCACACGCACGCGGGCTGGGCCAATCGCGCGACTGACATCCTCATCGCCGGGGTCTTCGAGTTCAAAGCCTTCACGCTCTTTGCGTTTTTGTTCGGTGTGGGCGTCGGCGTGCAAACCGAGCGCACTGCAACGCGCCAACATTCGCCCACACGCTTTCTAGCGCGGCGCTTTGGCGTATTGCTCGTCATCGGGCTTAGTCACATGCTGCTGCTTTGGAATGGCGACATCCTGACGCTGTATGCCGTTTGCGACCTGTTGTTGATTCCCGTTATCGCGTTGTCAGCGCGCGGGCTGGCGATGTTGGGGCTGGTGCTTATCGTGCTCGCGCCGTATTTGCCGTTTTTCAGCGCGCACTTTCCGGCGCAGGAAGCATTGCGCGCGCACGCTGCCGTTGCCACGCGGGTTTACGCGACGGGCAGCTTCACCGAAATCATGGCGTTGCGCTGGCACGAGGCGGGGCGTTTCATCGCGCCGTTGCTGCTCGGTTCGTTGCCGCGCACCGTTGGGTTGATGATGTGCGGCCTTGCCGCCTGGCGCGGGGGCGTCTTGCCACAACCACTGCAACACCGCACATTGCTCAAACGCACTCTCTGGCTCGCAGGTACCCTCGGCGCATTGATGACGACTTTGCAGCTTTGGGCAAACGAAACGGGCCGCGCACTGCCTGCCGCATTCAGTTGGCTTTATCCGTATGATTTCGTCTTGCTGGCCGCAGCTTACGGGGCGGGCCTGTGGCTGTGGTTGAATCGCACCCCTTCAACTGCCGCGCGCTGGCTGGCGGCGGGGGGACGAATGGCGCTGAGCAATTACCTGGCGCAATCGGTGCTGTTCAGCCTGTTGTTTTACGGCTTCGGCCTGGGCTGGTTCGGCAAACTGGGTTCGACAGTGACGGCGCTGCTGGGCGTGACCGTCTTCATCCTTCAACTCGCAGCCAGCGTGTGGTGGTTGCGGCGTTATCAGTTTGGCCCGGCGGAATGGCTCTGGCGTTCGTTGACGTATGGACAACGGCAACCATTCCACCGAGTTCCGTCATTCAACTCACTTTGAATTCGTGGTCATTGAAGAGCGGCGTCCAGTCGTCGTCGCCCAGTAATCCATCCACTGCTCACGAATCGCATTGGTGCGCTCGATCAGTTCCTTGCTCGGCGTCGCGCCGTGCTCAACGATGACGACCATGCCGGTGTTGAATTTCTTTTGCGCATTTTCGACAGCGGGCAAACGCGGCCCTTCCGCCGCAATCACGTCTTGTATGGTCAGTTTCGTCCGGTCAGCTTTGAAGATCGGATGACCATTAGCATCGCGGCCTGCCGTCACCAGGTTTCGCAGGATGAAAAAGTCAGGCACTTCCGCTGGCGCGGCGAGACCCATCAAGTAAAGTTCGAGATACGACCAGCCCGTCGCGGGCACATAGTAATCGTCATCGAGTTGCGTATATGTGCCGTCAAAGTTGTCTTGCCACACGCCGCCGCCCATCGCCGAGGCTTCGGTCGGGCGCTGATAAGGGAAGGCCACCGGCGCGTGCAGTCCGCGCGCCCAATGCGTCGGGCCAAGCGGGATGGTCTCGCCATTCACTTTGGCCGAAACAAAGGCAGACCAGCGATGGCCCATCTCGTGCCCGATCTGCGACATCGCGTAGTTATAGGGCGGCATCCTGCCATCGGTTGACTTGCGACTGAGTTGATCCGTGTAAAAGGCCACGTTGTGATCGCTCGTATCCTTTGTGCCCGCTGGTGGGCGTTCCTGCCCTTGATTGGAGCCGATATAAACGGGCTGGACGAATTGCCATTGGAATCTGCCCGCACTGCAATAGGCATCCAAACCGCGCTGTGTTGCGCCAATGCCTGTCACCGCGCCGCCCGCCGGGCCGCCGCCCAAGGGGCCGGTGCTGGGCGTGCCCGCTTCCTGATTGTCTACGCGAAAGTCGGAGTAATAGGCCAGGAAATCAAATTTATCGCCCAGCGCTTTGATCACGGTGCAAGTCAAGTCACGCGGATTGGGTAAGGACAGGTAGTGAAACGATTCGTAGAGCGCTGTGAAAGGCCCGTCCTGCCGCTTGATTGTAGAGAGGTCTACTTCTGGGCTGCGAATACCCGCGAGCGTTACCGTTTGAGGCGGCACTTGGTCAACGGGTGGAGCGCCCGGTGCCTGGGCCTCGGCGAAGATGGCGATTTGATCTCCGGCTTTATACGTTGCGGGCAGCGTGCCTTGTAGTGTGAGCGTGTTGCCATTCACCTTCACACTCGCCGCGACGCCGGGGCCAGCGGCCAGATAACGCGCTGTGCCGCCGCCACGTCCGCCGCCGCCGCGCCCGCCTGGGCCAAGGCCGCGAATTGTCCAAGCAACATCTGGATTGGACGTAAGCACTGGCTTGTGGCTATCAAAAGAAACGCGATACGTGAGACCCGCCAAGCCCGCCTCGCCCTCCGGCAACACCGGCCCGCGCGTTTCCAACGTGACTTTCAAAAAGAGTCCGTCAACGGCTGATACTTTCACACTTTTGATGTCGAGGTGCGCGGCGACCGCCGGATTCTCTTCAGCCTTGAGCACGGCGAGTTCTTTTTCTACGCCCGCGTTGACCAGCGGATAAAGGCCGACAATCGCATCACGCGCGGCGATGTCTTCGTAAGACAGTTCAATCGCGCCATCTTTCCATAGCACCGCTTGAAAGCGGTTCACGGTCGGCGTCCAAGTGAAATCCTGAATCCCGCCCACCGGTTCGGTCAGGCTCCAGGTAATGACCACGCGGTCGGCCAACTCTTTGACGTAGCGCGTGCCGGACATGCGCGGTTTGAAAAACACGCAAATCGCCGGTGTCGTATTGAGCAACGTGCGCGCCGCTTCCTGCAACTGCGCGAAGCGATCAATCGAAACGCCGCCGCCACGATTCGCTAATCCACCGGGGCCGCCCATACCGCTCGCATTTGGCGGCGCGCCAAAGCTAATTGATCCCGTCAGACCGACCGAAAGCGCCTCCCAACTTTTGCCGGAAAACGGAAAGGCGAAGTTGCGCAGCGTGATTTGCGGATTCGTGATAGCCGCGCCGAATTCCGCGTCCCACTTGAGCGCCACATTTTCCGCGCGATAACCCGTTCCCTCTGGCGTGAAGCGCAGCGTGCGCCGCCCCAGATCGAACATATTCGCCTTGCCCAGCGCGCCCTCATTCAACTCCATCACGATCAAATCGCCCTGCGTGCGGATCGTGCCGATGGAGCGCCCCGGCTCTTGCCGTATCTGCGACTGTGCGGCGTTGTGATAAGGCAGCAGTCCGAACACGGACAACAACGTTACCAGCACGCTGAGCAATCCGCTGGTTAAATAACCCCGGCGTTTTTTCATGACATCTCCTTCGCTTGGTTACATCCAGATGGGAACTTGCCGACAGCGCGGCCACACTGTGCACGCGCGCCGCGTCCCGCAAGCTGCTACAGTAAGACATCTATTGAGACCGTGCGTCTTGTATGCTTGTAAGTTGGCATGTACCGGCTTAGAGCGGTTTGCAATTGCGTTTACGGGAGCGCGTTGTGCTGGGACGGTACCGCGCGCGTGAGCAAGCGGGGCCTGTGCGATTCGACCAATGGCGTAAGCTTGACGCGCCGCTTGCTCACGCGCGCGGTACCGTCCCGCTGCGCGGCTTTTCCCATACACTGATGTGAAAACCGATCTAATTGGCTGAGGCGCGCTGCCACAGTTGCGGTTACGGTTGACGCGCGCCTTTGATGAAGACCGCCAGTCGCGCCGCAGACGCCAGCGCGGCTTGTCCGCAGGCTTCGGCTTCAACGCAGTGGCTGAGCTTGACCGTGGCCTGCGCTTGTTCCAGATAAACATTGCGCGGTGGGTCGTCGCGCGTGAACAGTCGGAAGCGCCCGCCATCGTAGCTGCGTTCCCAGCCGCGCAAATAGGCCAGCATCCCCGCGTCGGCTTGAGCGTCGTAGCGCAGTACAGCGCGTTTGCCATCGGCCAGTGCCAGCGTCTCAACCACTGTGTTGCCGCCTTCCGCGCGCAACATCACCAGTTGCTGGCCCGCCTCATCCACGGCGGCCAGCTTGAGAATGCCGGGAATGAGGAAGCGTAATTGCAGTTTGCCGTTTTCGACCGGCACTGCGACAACGGTTTCCTCTTGCAGCGCCCACACCGTCTTGCCATCCGGCGACAGCAGCGGCGCGTGGTACGCCTCCGCGAAGGTCAGGCGGCGCGCCAAGCCCTGTTGCAAGTCGGTGACGAGCCAGATGTCGCCGCGCAGGCGGTCTTCTTCTTCCTCAGCGCCTTTCAAGGCATCGGGCAGCACCGTCAAACCAAAAAAGCGCAACAACCGCAGCGTGAAGCTTTCGGGTGCGCGCGGCGCAGGCGTGGGAGTAGGCGTTGGCGTGGCTTTCACCTGGGCAGATTTGGCAGGCGGATTGCCGTTTGGTTTTTTTGTCGCTGGTGTTTGCGCCCAAGGTGTGGCGGGTGCGGCAAGCAACAACGCGATCACCCAGAAACACCAGAAACATAAGATACGCATCACCAATTCCTTTCACTTCGATACAGAAAAAACTACAGCGCAGAGACGGTACCGCGCGCGTCAGCAAGCGGTGCGTCAAATCAGGCGGATTGGTCTAACGTCAAGCCGCCGCTTGCTGACGCGCGCGGTACCGTCTCTGTGGCCGTCTCCATAACCCAACTGTAAACTGAGCTAACGTCTGGTCACGACATAAAGCGGGAACGTTTTGAAGCCCGGCGGCAATTCAAACGTCGCGTGTTGCCGGTTGTTGGTCAACGCCAGGACGCGCTGGGTGAGCCAGCTTCCCAGTTTGTCCACGTAAACCAACCCGCCGCCTGTGCTCACCTCCGGGTTTCCGTTCAAGCCTTCGAGCAAGGCCCAAGTGAAAGCGCCGTGGCCTTTGTCGCGCAGTTCCTCGGCCTTTTCGTCATTGGAGGAAGCCGCGAAAAAGACGACGCCTTTGTAGGTGCTTTTCAATTCCTTGAGCGCTTGGGTCAGCCCGCCGCCGCCTTTCTGTTTGCCGGTTCCCGAAGCGGCGGCGGCGCGGCAGGAATCAATAAAGAGAAACGGCTTGGTGCCATTGACCGCCGTCAACCCGTCGAGCAGCGTGCTCCATTTCACGTCGAACAGTTCTGGCTCTTCGTTGGCATCGTGTTCGTGCGCGTAAAAGAAATAGTTCTGTTTGCCGTCCAATCCGCCGTGCCCCGACAAATACAACATCACCACATCGCCTTGTTTGGTGTTTTCGCGCAACCAGCGCAGGCCGCGAATGATTTCGGTGCGTGTGGCCTGCTCGTTGGCGAGCACTTTGGTGTGGACTTGATTGAATAACTGACCTTGTTGCGCCTGAAAGCGCGCGGCGATTTCGGCGGCATCCTTGTCGGCGAAATCCAGCTTGAAGGCGGGCTGTTTGTAGCTGGCGATGCCGACCGCCAGCAGGACGAGGTTGGGTTTGTCCTCATCACTGCCTTTGCCGGTATACGTGACCTTGCGCAATTCGGGCAACGATTCAGCCTTGCCATTCGAGGCAATCACGGCCAGCGTATTCGCGCCCGTTTGCAAGCGCACCTGCATTTCGACCTGACTGCCGTTGAGCGCGGCCACCTGCGCGCCGTTAAGCAGCAGCTTCATTTCAGCGGGCGGCAACGCGACGGGCGAGGCGCGTTTGGCGACGGCCTTGATCGTCAGCATTTCGCTCGCGGTGACGCTCTCTTCACGTTCGGGCGCGGTGATGACGACCACCGGCGGCAGCAACGTCAGCACATCTGGCGTGCTGTTGTTGTTGTTGGCGGCAAAGCTGGCCCCGCGCTTTTCATTCGCCGTCTTGAGCGCGAGTTCCAGATTGCCGCGCGTGCGCAGGTATTCGTTGACGACATCGGGGCGATAGAACTGCTCTTTGAATTGTGAGGCGGGGAAATAGTCTGCGGCTTGGTCTATGCCGTGATTGACGTGCCAGCCGATGTAGCGGTCGCCGTTGAGGCTGGCGGTGTAATAACCCTGTGGCGTCCAGGCGACCCATTCGTTGTCTTGCGCGACAAAGATTGAGAGCAGCGGTTTGACCTCCTTTTCTTTAGACTCCAAATCCCATAGTCGAATCGTCTGGTCAGCAGAGCCTGATACCAGTGTGCGATTGTCGGGCGAGACCGCCACTGCCCGAACATCACCAGTGTGACCAACGAATTCGCGCAGCTTTTTGCCCGTTTGCATTTCGTAAAGTGTAAGAAAGCCACTAGCGGCCCCGCTCACGACCTGTTGCCCGTCACGGGTGAAACTAAAACAGTGATGAACAAAACCAGAGGACGAATTTCGAGAGATTGTGCGTTCGACCTTGCCATTGCGTAGAATTTGCAAATTTGGGTCTGAGTCGTTGATTGTCTTAAGTGAGTAAGAACCAGTGCTGACATTCGCGCGTGTAAAGGCCGTTTCATCCTGAGGAGTGCTGTCGAGGTTCACTTTATAGCCTGTGTTAGTCTGGAACACGATGCTGCGCTGTAAGGGCCTACGTTGATTAGCATCTTTATCATCATCATCATCATTCTCGTTACCGAAAGCAATGGACTGGCTATCGTGAGCAAAACCGACTGCAAAAACCCTTTGCCCTTTTCCTGCAAGCATATGGGCGATTTGGCCGTTCTCAGGATTCCAAAGGTAGATTGGGAAGTTAGCCCCCCCAGCAGTCGCCACCAGTTTACCACTAGGTGAAAAAGTGGTAGCGCGGACGATATTGTCGTGTTTGCCAAATCCCGTCACAATCGCGCCAGAAGGAAAAGCCAGTACATAACAGTTATAGCTGGGACCTTCACCGAACCCGGAAAGCAGGCGGCTACCATCAGGACTAACTGAGATGCTGAGTACTTGTGCCCCTTGCTGAGATAGCTCCTTAATGAATTCACCCGTATGTGCATCCCAAAGCAGAACTCTTTTATCACCACCAGAGAATAAGAAACGCCCATCCGGTGAAAAGGCGACGCTGCTAACGTGGTCACTGTGTTTGTTCTCCAGGTCTTTGATCAGCGTGCCGTGTGCCGCGTCCCAAAGCTTTAACGTATAGTCATAGCTACCAGTCGCGATCTGTTTGCCATCAGGTGAAAATGCAACAGCGTAGATTTCTTTGGTATGTCCGCGTAACGGTGGGTATGCCTCTTTTATTGGGTTCGCAACGAGGTCCCATATACGCGCGGTGTGGTCGCCGCTACCAGAAACTAAATAACGTCCATCTGGCGAGAAGGCGAGCGCAAGGATAATGTTGTCATGCCCTTTAAGTAACGTACCAACGACTGCGCCTGTACGGAAGTTATGTAGCCGAATAGCGGAGGCATTCGCCCGGTCCCCTACAAGCAATCCGCCAACCGCCAAATATCGCTCATCCGGTGATAGTGCCATCGCATAAATTTTCCCTTCGATACCATCGCCGATTTCCCCTTGAATGGTGCGGGCCAGCCGCCCGGTTTCGACATCCCAGACACGAATTACTTTGTCTTCTCCGGCAGAGATCAGATATTTGCCGTCGCGCGTGAAAATCACTTTCCAGATAGTGGATGTGTGGCCGCCAGTATTGAGCACCAGACGCGGGTCGTCGGCACGAGCGCAGACGGCGGCGGCGAGCAGCAAGAGCCAGAAGGAATGAAGGGGGATGTGTTTCATCGGGTTTTACCTCACACAAAAATTGCGAAGCCTTTGGAGTGCGGCGGCTCGACGCCGCTTTGTTATACCACTCGCGCAGCCCAGCCGCTGGCGGTCACCAACTGCTTCCGCTTCTCTCGTTCGCTGGTGCAGAGCGGGAAGCCTCGTTCGCTGGTGCAGAGCGGGAAGCCTCGTTGTTCGGCCAAACGGCGCCATCACGAAGCGGCGTAACAAAGCGGCGTCGAGCCGCCGCACTCCAAAAGAGCCGCCGCACTCCAAAAGAGCCGCCGCACTTCAAAAGAGCCGCCGCACTCCAAAAGAGCCGCCGCACTTCAAAAGAGCCGCCGCACTTCAAAAGAGGAGGTGCGCACCAAAGTTAAAAGTCATCTAGCACTTTTACGGCATCTGTTTTGAAACTGTAAATCGTCCGCACCATGGCTGGTGTCGCCGTGCGCTCGAACCAGGCAGCGGAACCCCAACGGTATTGATTGGCGATGGGAACCAAGCCGTGTTTGACCGGGTTCTGATGCACATAATTCAAGCGCGCCAGATACGATTTCTCGAACGTCAGTTTCGTATCCCAATAGTTGAACCAGACGACACGGCCCGGTTTGTTGACCAGCTTGTTTAATTCGCGCGCCGTTTCAGAGTGCAAATGGTCTACCAGGTTTTTCAAGTTCTGCGCGCCGGCTGCGCTGCGGGCGACAAAGTGATAATGGTTGCTGAAGACCGCCCAAGCCTCCAATTGCCAGCCTTTTTCTTTGGCTAGGGTCAGCAGTGAGCTTTCCAGCAAATCCAACGCTGCCGGCGTTTTGAATAAATGCTGTTTGTAAATCGTCGTCCCTGTAAGCATAAACACTCCGTCTGACCCCAACCGGTGCAACGGCGCATGCGGCCAATCTTTGCTGGGTTGTAGCTCTTCCATTTGGATGTCCCCTTTGGAGTGCGGCGGCCCGACGCTGCTTTGTTAGGCCACTTGATTTTTACGAACCACGATTGTTGGCGGAACCTCCCGCGTGCCAGCCATGCGCATTTGCGGTGAGGTCAGACAGCCGGAAGCAAGGCTGGTTTTCCCATTCGCTCAATCGCTAAGTGGAGTGACAAGGCGTCGTCGAGCCGCCGCACTCCAAAGAGTTACGGCACCACGCACGGCCCGGCAGGCAGGAGGTGCGCTAGTGCGTCGTAGCGAATGATCTGGGTTTTCTTTACGTCTTTTTGTGGACGGGTGACCAGCTTGCGCTGGATGACTGGCGTGTCGCCGCACGGGTCAGCACCGCGCACCAGCCATGTCACACCCTCTTTGCCTTCCCAAACCAGCCAGGCTTCCTGCCCGTCTTTCAACGTTTCGACGCCGCCCAGATCGGCGACTTTGGGCAGCGATTTGTCTACGATAAGCACGCCGTAATTGACCGGCAGCAACAGAAACTGGATGGCAACCAAGAGGCCGAGCAACAAACATCCCGCCCGCGACCACGCGGTTTGCGCGGCCAGACGGCGCGCCGCCAAGCACAGGCTGCCCGTCAACAGCAGGCCCGCCGTGAGCACGGTGAAATAGAACGCCGCCTTGTTGGCATCGAACAGCACCTCGCGCAAGCCCTGCGCCGCGGGCACGCAATCGGCCAGCAACAGATTGTGCAACGCGAAACAGTGGCGCATGAGGACTTGAATCAATAGCACGGCAATCACGACGCCCAGCCACGCCAGCCGCCCCGGTTGCGCCCACCACGCGGCTACGCGCCCGCCCTGCGTGCGTAACCACGCCACGCGCCCCAGCAGCCATCCCAGCAAGAGAAACGGCAGACTCACGAGCACGACGTTGGGCAGCAGCGAGGCGAAGAAGATTAGAAAGCGCGCGCCGGTGAACACATACCGTTCATCAAGCACACTCAAATCCGTCCCTACGCCGAGCGTGGTCAGATGAAAGCGCAAGGCCAGATAACCGGCGGCATAGAGCGCAAAACTGCCGAGCGTGGCGTAACCAGCCCAACCGCTCGACAACTCTTTCAGCTTGGCGGTCAACTCGTCGTAGGTATTCGTCATAGCAACTCTTGAGGCATTGCTGGGGCCAGGGAACAGACTACCGAGAGCGAGCCAAAGATTAGTGCGCGTCCGGTAAAATCGCAATGCTTGGGACTGAAGCGGGTGCGTCAAAGTTTTGCACAGGCGGAAACGAACGTTTCAGCGCGCGTAGCGCAACCTGCCGAGGTTGCGCGGTGTCGCAGCTACGGCCGCGTAGCGCAACCTGCCGAGGGTGCGCGGTGTCCAAGCTACGGCCAAGGCTTCACTTGCGACACCGCGCAACCTCGGCAGGTTGCGCTACGCGCACCGCAGCCGCCCGGCTTGCCTTTGTGCAAAACTTTGACGCACACCCGACTGAAGCTGGTTTAAGGCTAGCGCATCGGAATCTTCAGCCCATGCTCCTGCGCTTCTTCAATCGCCTTCTCATAGCCCGCGTCTACGTGCCGAATGATGCCCATGCCCGGATCGGTCGTCAGCACACGCCGCAAGCGCTTTGCCGCATCGTCTGTGCCATCCGCCACGACGACCATCCCTGCGTGCAGCGAGTAGCCGATGCCCACGCCACCGCCGTTGTGCACCGAGACCCACGAAGCGCCCGCCGCCGTGTTCACCAGCGCATTCAAAATCGGCCAGTCGGCGACGGCGTCCGAACTGTCCAACATTCCTTCCGTCTCGCGGTAGGGCGAAGCCACCGAGCCGGAATCCAAATGATCGCGGCCAATCACGATGGGGGCTTCGAGTTCGCCCTTGCGCACGAGGTCGTTCAAGGCTTCGCCAAACGTCGCGCGGTCGCCGTAACCGAGCCAGCAAACGCGCGCGGGCAAACCTTGAAAATGGATGCGTTCGCGCGCCAGCTTCATCCAGCGTTCCAAGATTGGATCGTCGGGGAAGATTTCCAGCGCCAGATCGTCGGTGCGGCGAATGTCGGCGGGGTTGCCTGAGAGCGCGACCCAGCGGAACGGCCCGCGCCCTTCACAAAAGAGCGGGCGGATGTATTCGGGCACGAAGCCGGGAATCTCAAACGCATCCGTTACGCCCTGTTTCACCGCCTGCGCGCGGATGTTGTTGCCGTAATCGAAAGTCACTGCGCCCAGCCGTTTCAATTCGAGCATCGCCTGAACGTGCGCGGCCATCGCGGCCATTGAATGCTTGACATATTCGCTTGGATTGTCGCGCCGCAACATCAACGCTTCATCCAGTGTCATCCCATTCGGCACATAGCCATTCAACGCATCGTGCGCGCTGGTCTGATCGGTCAGCACGTCGGGCACGATGTTGCGCCTGACCATCTCTGGCAGCACGTCGGCGCAATTGCCGACGAGGCCGACTGAAAGGGCGCGGCCTTGTTGCCGGGCTTCATTCAATAGCCGCAACGCATCGTCGAGGTTGTAACTGAGCGCGTCGCAATAGCCGGTGGCGATGCGTTTCTCGATGCGCGTGGGGTCAACGTCAATGCCCAGGAAGCACGCGCCGTTCATCGTTGCGGCCAGCGGTTGCGCGCCACCCATCCCGCCGATGCCGCCTGAGACGACGAGCTTGCCGTTCAGCGAACCGCCGAAATGTTTGACGCCGACTGCGGCGAAGGTTTCAAACGTGCCTTGCACGATGCCTTGCGAGCCGATGTAAATCCACGAACCGGCGGTCATCTGGCCGTACATCATCAGGCCGAGTTTATCCAGACGATGAAACTCGTCCCAGTTCGACCACTGACCGACCAGATTGGAATTGGCGATCAGCACGCGCGGCGCGTCTTCGTGCGTGCGGAAGATGCCGACCGGCTTGCCCGATTGCACCAGCAGCGTCTCGTCGTTTTCCAGCGCTTGCAGCGAACGGACGAGGGCGTTAAACGCGGGCCAGTTGCGCGCGGCCTTGCCGGTACCGCCATAAACGACCAGGTCATCGGGGCGCTCGGCGACTTCGGGGTCGAGGTTGTTCATCAGCATTCTGAGCGCAGCTTCCTGCACCCAGCCTTTGCAACTCAGTTGTGTGCCGCGCGCGGCGCGAATCGGATTTCGTTGATTCATCGTGATGCCTTTCTTCGTGGTGTTGACAGCTTCGTGCTAAATTCTCGTTGGCTCATCACCAACAATCAATGGAGAAAAACTATGACGAAAAAATGGCGCGTCGCCATTCTAGGGCTGGGGCATTGGTATTCGGCTTACAACTTGGTGCGGGCGTTGCGCGAATACGACAAAGCAGAACTGGTCGCGGTCGCGTGGCACAACGCTACGCAATTGGCGGAATTCAGCACGACGTTTGGCGTGCGCGGTTACGCCGATTACGAAACGTTGCTTGCGCGCGAAGAGCTTGACCTGGTGCATCTCGCCGCGCCCGTCGCCGAGTTGCCTGCGTTGACCATCATGGCAGCGCGCGCAGGCAAGCACCTTGTGCTGGGCAAGCCGATGGCCATGACGCTGGCGCAGGCCGATGAAATGGTCGCTGCCGTTGCGCAAGCGGGCGTCAAGTGCGTTGCCTTTCAAGGCCTCAAGCGGCTGCAATCAGCCAAACTGAAAGCGCGCATTGAAGCTGGCGAAATCGGCGACATCCTTGTGATGCACCAAACCGCGCGCTGGTCTATCGCCGAAGACTGGTACCGCTCCGGTCAGCCCGGCTGGTTCGTTGACCCGGCGCAAGTGCCGGGCGGCGCGTTTATTGACGAAGGCATTTATTGGATGGACTTCCTGCGCTGGCTGGCCGGCAGCGAAATCGTGCAAGTTGAAGCGAAGATGGCGAACCTCGTTCATCGCGCGTTGGCGGTCGAAGACTGGGGCATGGCGACGTTCACCTTTGCGAATGGCATCGTGGCTACGCTCGAAGCCGCGTGGACGATCAACGCACCACACGCGACTGGGCCTTCGCCCAAACGGAACGCAGTGTTGCGCACCGAAATCATCGGCACACGCGGCGAAATTATCGAAGACAGCTTGCGCTCGCCGAGCCGGGCCGTGCTTGCTGCAGGCGCGGCCAATTGGGTTTACGAACGCGAGTCGGCTGAAATCTTAAGCGCGCCCGCGCCTTTTCCGCTGGATCATTTGATCGAATGCGTCGAACGCGATTTGCCGTCACCGGCTTCGATTGAAGAAGCGCGGGCGTCCTTGCGCGTGGCGTTGGCTGCGTATGAGGCGGCGCGTGAGGGGCGATCTGTGCGGCTTTCGGACTGAACCCGAAGTAGAGGAGTACAAGTTCATTTCTTTTCCGCATGGAACATCCAGCGTATGCCGAATTTGTCATTCAGCGCTCCGTAAAGCCCGTAAGGTTGATCGCTGAGAGGGTCAGTTACGTCAGCGCCCTCTGAGAGCTTGCGAAAGAGGATAGTGGTATCGCTTGGTGTTCCTCCGCTAAGGTAAAGACAGAGGGTGTTCCCCTTTACCGGAGTTTGAGCAGGACGAAGCCAATCAGATGCCGAAATATCAACCAGCGGACTCTTGAGCCTGGCATTGAGCACTCTGGCGTGCAGGGAAGCAGGAAAAACAGCCTTCATCGGTGATTCACCAACTGTCGTAAGCGTCAACTCACCGCCAAAGACGGAGCGATAGAAATCCATGGCCTGCTTGCAATTGCCATCGAACAGTATGTAAGACGATAGCTGCATGGTTGAACCTTTCTCTTCTTTCAAAGTTGTATTCTGCTGCGACGTGGCGCTGCGGGGGGAATTGAGCGAGGCGCGCGGCGAAGCGCCGAAATCCATCAAAACGCCGATGACCAACAAAGTGATACGAAGATGCATTTAGACCTCCTGAAGTAAATACCGCAAGTGATAAAGACCGCGCGCTTGCTCCCTTACCCTTTGGCTAAGAGATCGTCTAACTGACTGTGCGCGACGGTGAGCGCTGGTTGCATGCCCGCCTTGACCATGCCATCTCGCGCCGCCACTGAGCGGCAAATAGTTTGAATCGTGACTTTGGTTCGATCACCCGGCAATCCTTCAAACGAAGCGAATTCCAAAACGACGTGACCGCGTTCGGGCAGGCCTTCAAATTCCGAAGTCTTGACGATGCGTTCCGGGGCGGTGACTTCGTGATAGACGCCGTTGAAACCAAATTGCATACCGTTGGCGTGCGTATGCGTGTGGTGATATGAACCGCCCGTCCGGCAATCCAGCACGTCAATCACCATGTTCAGCTCTTTGGGTAAGAGCCATTGCGCGAGCAACGCCGGATCAGTGAAAGCGTTGAACACCATTTCCCGTGGCGCCTCGAACTCGCGGATGATGAAGAACTCTTGCTTACCTGGTTCCGCTTTGATTTCTGTCGTATTTTTCCTGGTCATTTCGCTTTCTTCTGCTTGGCTGCTTTCATGTCGCTCAATAACGTGTCCAGCTTGTCGAATCGGTTCTCCCATATTTTACGGAAGCCCGCTAACCAGTCCTGCACTTCATCCAGCGCTGCGGGCTGAACAAAACAATATCGTTCTCGCCCCTGTTGCCGCATCTCGACCAAGCCGCACTCGGTGAGAATTCTGATGTGCTTGGAGATGGCTTGTCGGCTCGTATGAAAGCTGTCCGCCACGCCATTCAGCGTCAACGCCTGCTGAGCAATCAAACTAATGATTTCCCGCCGGGTCGGGTCTGCAATCGCCTGGAACACATCTCTTCTCATAAAAACATTATCTCTTGCGCAACTGAACGGTTGCACTATAAATGCAACCGTTCAGTTGCGCAAGAGATAATTTTGAAATTGTGTTGTTCTTGCCAACACCCCATTCGCCGTCGAGAACTTTCCAGTGGCCGTTGTCGCCTTCGGGAAGCTTCCAGCCGGTTAGATCGCGGCCATTGAAGAGCAAGACGAAGCCGGGCGGCGCTTGCCGAGCGTGCAACGTGGGCAACAGGCTCAGACTCGTCAGACAGAACAACAAGATTGGCTTGTGCCTGATGAAGCTCCCGGGAAATCTGGGTACGCAGCGCTTTCAGCGTGCAGGCCTGTCATGAGGCGTATTGAGACTGAAAGGAAATTCCTTTGGTTTGAATTGGTCTTACGCCACGTCTGCACGCTGGAAGCGCTGCGTACCCAGGGTTTGTTATTTCAACTCTTTGACCAAATGCGTGAGTGATTCGATATAGCCTGACAACTGCATGTCAACCGTCAGTGCGGGCACGTGCTCACGCACGCGCGCATAAACTTCTTGCAGTTGTGGCCCTGGCTTGAGTGGTTGCAAAAATTCCAGCCCCTGTGCCGCGCACAATAGCTCTATTGCCAGAATAATCTCAACGTGGCGGACGATCTGCGCAAACTTTAGCGCCGCCGTCATGCCCATCGAAACATGGTCTTCCTTATTCGCCGAGGTCGGCAGCGTGAAGACCGACGCCGGATGCGCCAGTACATTGTTTTCGGCGATCAATGAAGCCGCCGTGACTTGCGCGATCATCAGGCCGGAGTTGGTGCCGGGGTGCGGCGAGAGAAACGCGGGCAAGCCGGAAAGCTGCGGATTGACCAGCCGTTCGACGCGCCGTTCAGAAATCGTCGCCAGGTCGGCGATGGCGATGGCCGCGTAATCGTAAGCTAGCGCAACTGGTTCGCCGTGAAAGTTGCCGCCGCTGAGGACTTCGCCCGTTTCAACAAAGACCAGCGGGTTGTCGGTGGCGCTGTTGATTTCGATCTCGACGATGCCGCGCACGTGGGCGAGCGCGTCACGCACCGCGCCGTGCACTTGCGGCATGCAACGCAAGGCATAAGCATCTTGCACGCGCGGGTCTACGGCCTTGTCACGATGGGATTCGCGGATTTCGCTGTCGGCGAGCAATTCGCGCAAGCGCGTGGCGCTGGCGGCCTGGCCGCTATGCGGGCGCACGGCGTGAATCCGTTCGTCAAAGGCCACTGGTGTCCCGCGCAAAGCTTCGAGCGTCAGCGCGCCGATCACATCGGCGGCTTCGGCCAAACGCAAGGCGTCGTAAAGCGCCAAGCCGCCCACCGCCGTCATTGCCTGTGTGCCATTGAGCAGCGCCAGGCCTTCTTTCGCCTCCAGCACGAGCGGCGCGATGCCCGCGCGTTGCAAGGCTACGCCGCCGGGCCGCCGTTCGCCCTGATAAAAGGCTTCGCCCTCGCCAATCGTGACCAGCGCCAGATGCGCGAGCGGCGCCAGATCGCCCGAAGCGCCGACCGAACCGCGCGAGGGAATCACCGGATGCACGCCCGCGTTCAGCATTGCCAGCAGCGTTTCGATCACGATGGGACGGCAACCCGAATAACCTTTGGCGAGCACGTTGGCGCGGTGCAAGAGCATGGCGCGCACGGCGCGTTCGTCGAGCGGTTCGCCCACGCCGCAGGCATGCGAGCGCACGAGGTTGAGCTGCAATTGCTGCAATTCAGCGGCGGGGATGGTGACTTCGGAAAGCGCGCCGAAGCCGGTGTTAATACCGTAAGCGACTTCGCCGCGCGCGATGATGGCTTCGACAAACTGGCGCGCCTGTTCAACGCGGTGGCGGGCGCGGGCGGCGAGCGTAGCCGCTGCGCCGTCGGCGACCGCTGCGGTTTGGGCCAGGGTGAGCGAGTTGCCGTCGAGTTCAAGCATTTGATTGATGACCTTTCTGAGTTTCCGAATGGGCTATTCATAGTTCATTGGCTGGCGCGTCGCAATGCGCGGAAGGTGACGTGTCTGCGCGTATGATCATTAGGTCAAACCGGATGAATAGCGGCCAGTACATTTGGCCGCAGATGAACGCAGAAAGACGCTGATCTAATCTGATGATTAACCGTATTCATCTGCGTTTGTCTGCGTTTATCCGCGGCTGGTCAACCTGCCGGCAAAGATTCTGATTGAGCCGCAGCGCCCTTGTGTAGTATGCATGGCGCGCATTCCCGCCTGCTTGAACAATCCGGTTTGGACAATTTGCTTGCCTGTATGGAGGATCTGATGGTGAACGCGGTGTTAGTGAAGAATGAGGGACGGATCAACAGTCTGTTGAATGCCGAACGTGTGCGCGGCTGGTCCGGTGTCGTGTTGGTGGTGTATCTGGCGCTGCTGCTGGTTTCGTTTGCGACGGCGGTGCGGAATGAGGGGCAGACGATTTTTGGCACGACGTTGGGCGCTGATTTTCCAGCGTTTTATGTGGCAGGCAAGATCGTCAACCAACAAGGCGCGGCGCAGCTTTACAACCGCGACCTACAGGGCGTGCTCTATCACAAACTGTTTCCCCACGAAGAGCCTGAGGCGTTGTTGCCTTATCTGAACGCCCCTTTCTTTGCGTTGCCGTTTCCATTGCTGGCGCGTTTGCCTTATGCCTGGGCGTATCTGTGCTGGTCACTCATTACGCTGGGATTGTATCTGGCGGGCTTCACCCTGTTGTGGCGCGAGTTGGAAGGCTTGCCAGTCACGGCGTATCGCACCGCGCTGATCCTGGCTTTGTCATTTATGCCCTTCCTGGTCGAATGCGTGGCGGGCGGGCAGACCTCGGCATTTGGTTTTTTTGCCGTGGCGCTGGCTATCGTGCTGGAACGGCGCGGGCATTGGTTTTGGAGCGGTGTGGCGTTGGCGCTGTTGCTTTACAAGCCCACGTTGCTGGTGTTGCTTGGCCCCATGATCTTGTTGACGAGGCGCTGGCGCACGCTGGCCGGCATGGCAGCGGGCGTCGCGGGATTGCTGGCGCTTTCGGCGCTGACCTTGAGTCTGGACGTGACGCTCGGCTGGTTCAGAACGCTGCTGGGCTTTGCGCAACTTTCGACCAGCGGCACGTCGGGCGAGGCTTCGGGGTTGCGGATTTGGAAATATGTTGACGTGAACGCCTTCGCGCGCGCCTTCTGGGGTGGCAATGCACTGCTGCGCTGGTTGACGGTGGGTGTGGCGGTCGCAGCGTTCTTGCCCATGTTGGTGCGGGCTTGGTGGCCGCGTGGCGACCGCAGCAGCGAAAACAGGGAAGCCGATTGGGCGTTGGCGATTGCCTGGACGCCAGTGCTGAATTTGTATCTGGGCGTCTATGACGTGACCTTGATCGTGGTCAGCGCGGTGTTGCTGGCGGCTTGGCAATGGCGGCAAGGCGGTTTGCGCGTGGAAGCGAAAGTTTTGTTCCTGCTGCTTTACGTGACGCCGTGGTTGGCGCAGCCGGTGGCGAAAGCGACGGGGTTGCAATTGTTGACCGTCGTGCTGGCCGCGTTTGGGCTGTATGTATTGCGTTGGCGGCAGGCGGAGCAGGAAGGCAGGGCAACCGTGCAATTGGAGTTTGAGCCGGTTTGATCTTTTGTGAATGCTGGCGCTGTGCTGTGCACGGTCTTCAAGCGATTCTCAGCATCGTAGCTGAAACGCGCTGGGCCGCTGCTGGGCGTGAATGTATCGCGCGTCTGATTGCCCGCCGCGTCATATTCAAGCGCGCCGCTCTGTCCGCCCGGTATGCCCAGTCGGTTGTTCGTTGTGGAGGCCGCATAGACCAGATTGTTGATGGCGCTGGTCGGCGTCGTTGTGCCGCCCGCTGAAGTCAGTGCCCAATCGAACCAGTTGAAGTTGCCGCCGTTGTGCCCTATCGCTTATATGCGATGACTACCATACGAGTCTCCTCAGCTTGTAGAGGGTGAAAGTTGATGTAGTAAACCTGTTTGATTTGCTTTCCTGCCTGCGCAGATCTGATGTTGTTTGAGTCAAATGGTTTCTTGTCAACTCCGATGACCCACTCCCCTCCAAACTTTGAGAGATAAACTGATTCAAAGAGAAGGTCATATTTGCCGAAAGTGAAACGCACGCTCACTTTCTCATTGTTCTGAATTTGAGCAGGCACGATGAAGCTATCATCGGAAACATCCAACTCGGTCTTTTCGCCGACAGCGTAAATGACAATTTTCGGCTGCCTTGGCCCTCTTACTAGCTTACCGTCAATCTCAAACCTGAACTTTACAATCCTGGCTTGTGCGTTGGTTTGAATTGGTAAAACTGCAATCAAGCAAACGAGAAAGGCTTGAAACAAACTCATTTTGAACATCATTTTTTCCCCAATTTCAAAAATTGATTTAGCGGAAAAGTCCCTCTTTGACCGGAGTTGTTGTAAAAGTAGACCGTCTTATCTCTGGCCCCAACGACAATGTTATTTGTAGTTGCATTGCCAATGTCTACTGAAGATGGGGGCTGATTAAAGTTGTAAGTTGTTGTTGTGCCACCAATGACACCCGGTCCCGGCCCAATAACAACTTCGCCTTTGGGATGGATATGAAATGTTCCTTGAAGGTTAACGATTCGCCCAGCATCTGCCGAATTTGCGGGATCACCAGTTTTGATAGTAGCGGTAGAATCTTTTTGAGGATTGGACACCGAGCCAGCTTTTGCGGGCACAACTGCCTGATTGCCACTTGCATCAAGTCCCCATTGGCCACCTTCTTCATGAAATCCGCCCTGTGTGTCGTCAGTGGTTTTACTGTTGCCTCGCTGAACCGCAGTGCCGATTGCGTCTCTAACGGCAGCATCTGGGGCTTCAATGTAATCTGAAGAGCTTACCGAACTGACTGGAGTATTGCCTTTGGTTTTCTCAATCTGCTTTGCTGTTTTATCGTTGGTGACAATGTAGGCCTTTCCATCATCAATACCGTCTGTTCCGATCTTTTTACCATTTTGGTTGTAGAAGTCACCAGCAAGCATTCCGGTAGGGTCAGAAAAACGAAGCGGGTTGTTGTAAGAGTAAGAATATCTGTTCCAACTTTGTGGCCTGATGGCAGATGCAGAAGCCATTAGCGGATCAACGCCCGTGAACCGTCCTTGTACGCTGGCGCAATACCGCGCTTGTGCAAAATCTAAACCCGTTTCCGTGTCTCGCTCATACGCCCCAAACCGTTGCCGGATCGCACTCACCGCATACCCGCTCCCCGCATTCCCCCGCACCCCCACATTCGCCCCCAACTCTTCTCCACACGGCAAGTAATCGTGCCGCGTCACCGCATTCCACGCCCCACTGGCCGCAAGCTCCAGCCGCGTCGAACCCAACTGATCCGGCATCAACCACGTCACGGTGCTGCCTGCCGCCGTCACCAGCAATTGCCCGTTGCGATAGCCGTACTCCTTCTGCGGACTGCTTGCCGCGCCGCTCGCCGCATACTCCGCCAGCAACTCGCCGCCGATGCCATACGCTTGCCACGTTTCGACGCTATTCGCCAGCCGTTTTACGCGCTTGCCATCGCCGTCGTAAGTGTACGTGGCATAGGTAAAGTTCTGCGTGTCGTTCATTACCGTCTTCAAGCGATTCTCGGCGTCATAGCTGAAACGCGCGACGCCGCTTTGCGTGAAAGTGTCGCGCGTCTGATTGCCCGCCGCGTCATATTCGAGCGCGCCGCTCTGCCCGGCAGGCACACCAAGCCGGTTGTTGGTCGCCGACACCGCATAAACCAGATTGTTGATCGCACTGGTTGGCGTCGTCGTGCCGCCCGCTGTGGTCAGCGCCCAATCAAACCAGTTGAAATTGCCGCCGCCGATGTCAAACACCACTTTCATCACGTGCTGGCCTTTGCTCAACGTGATATTGGGTGTGCTGATGGTGGTGAAGACCGTCCAGCCGCCCGTGTTGGGCACGGCCACGGTGCCGGTCTTGTTGACGCCGTCTATCTCGACGTGGAAGGTCGCGCCGTTTTGCGCCGAAGCCAGCCGCGTTGACAGCGTATAGGTGCCGGTCGTCGTGACGTTGAGCGTGTATTTCAGCCATTCACCGTTGTTCGTCCAACCGACGTTGTGCCGCCATCGTTCGTCTCGATGTCCACGCCTTCGCTGGGACGGTATTGGCCACCGTTGTTGCTGGTGTCGGCATCGCTGTAACCAACGCCCTGCCCACCCCAATCGAAATCTTCTGCTTCGACGCGGCCCGGCGCTTGGCGGACGGCGTAATTGTAGGGCGTCGAATTGCTCGCGCCGCCAAAGGTTTGGCTGGCATCCAGCGTGCGGTTGCCAAAACGGTCGTACAGATAGGCCTGTAGCATAGGAACAGCGGGCGTTTGCGTGGCGCTGCCATAACTTTGCTCGACGATTTGCGTGATGCGATTTAGCGCGTCGTAGCTGTAGTAGTCAATCGCCGCTGCCCACGCCGTGGCGGGTGTGGCGCTCAAGGGAACGAACGTATCCATGCGCCAGACGTTGCCGTTGTTGTTCGTGCCGCCGTCGCCGATGGTGTAGTTGGTGTTGTAATACAACTGCGTCGAGCCGCGATCTTGCGAACCCATCGTCCAACTGCCGCTGCTGTTGCCGTCGTTGATGGTGTTGCTGTCGCTGCCGACCCGCATATCAAAAAGCTGCAAGCGGTTGTTGTAATGCCGCCGGTGATAAAGCGGTGTGGTGGTACCGAACCGCTCTTTGGTCAACTGGCCCGCCGCGGTGTAGCTGATGCCGGTGGCGTAATTGCGCGACACGCCATCGCCCAGCGTGCCCATCGCGCTGCTGGCGCGTCCGGCGGTGTCGTAAGCGTAATTGACCGTCCGCCCGGATGGATAGGTCTCGCTCAACATCGCGCTGGCGCGGTTATAGGTGGCCGTGACCGGATAGTTGACCGTGCCCGTCTGTTGCGTCTTGCGCACGGCGCGGCCCAATTCGTCATAGCCGAAATAATCGCCCTGACTGCCGCCGCTATAACTCATGGCGACCAGGCGTCCGGTCGCAAAGCCACGATTGAATCCGGCGGGCGCGCCGGTCGGGAATACTTGCGCGTCGTAAAGGTAGCTGACCGCTGGCGTGCCGTCGCTGTAAGTCTTGCTTGCGGGACGATTGAGCGCGTCATAAACGAGCGTCGTCGTAATGCTGCGCGCATCGGTCTTGGTCAACAGATTGCCGTTGTTGTCATAAGTGTAACCGGTCGTCCCGCTTTCGGGGTTGGTGGCAGAGGTCAGCCGCTTAATCGGGTCATAAACAAAAGTGCGCGTTTGCGTCGTGCCGCTCGTTCCGACTTGTTGCGTGACGGTGGTTAGGTTATCCAGCGCGTCGTAAGCGTAACTGGTCAAATAACCGGCATTGAAGGTTTGATTGGGGAACGTGACGCCGACCGTGGCGCTGTCGGCGGCGGTGATTTCCCAGACTTTCTTCAGCCTGCCCAACCCGTCGGTTTCGCTCATCCGTTGTTTCTGGGCCTGGTCGGTGGCGACTACTTGATTGCCGTTGTAAGCCGTACCCACCGTGGCGTTGTCAGGCGTGGCGACGGCCAGCACACGGCTCAGGGCATCATACGTCGTCGTTGTCCACACACCCGCAGGATTGACCGCGCCCACCAGATCGGCGGCGGCGTATGGGTTGGAGACGCGATAGGTGCGTCCAAGCGCGTCAAATTGCGTGTCGGTCACTTCCCATTGGCTGCCATTCCAACGCCCGCCGCGCCAGGTGCGCCCCAGCCCGTCATAACGCGCGCACGCTTTCAGTCCATTGCCGCTATTGCTCTCGCCAAACGTATCTTTGTCGCTGATCGTCGTGACCGATAGCGGCGGCTTACCGTTCACCGTGCCGGTGGTGTCGTTATAAGAAAACAGCGTTTGGGTGGCGACCGTCGTGCCGACCGCGCGAATGCCTTGCGTCGGGCGGTCGAGGAAATCGTTATAGTAGGCGCTCGCTTTGATCCCGTTGCGGTCTTCGCCATCAACGGGCTGGCCCAGGAAATAATCGAATTGGGTGTAGCCCGTATACAACAGCGGATCGGTGACTTTGGTGGCAAAGGCAAAGGTGGTCAGCCCGCCCAACTGCGTCGGCGCGGTGTTGGTCTGGGCGTTGCCGTCTGGCGCGCCAAAGCGGTCGGCGAAATCGAACTGGATCGCATTATTGCGCCCGTCAATCGCTTTGACCACGTTGCCCGCGCTGTCGAATTGCGCATAGTTGCTGACTTTGAGATTGCCGCCGTTGTTGAGCCAGTGATCTACTTGGGTGACATTGCCGCGCGTTTTGAAGGTCGCCGGGCAGGCGGCATACCCGCCGCACAAATCATAGGGGCTGCTCGTGCCGAGCGGACCGCTCAGATTCGTCCGGTTAATGAGATCTGCGTGATTGGTCGAGGTGTCGTACTTATCGTATTCATACTCGGTTTGCGCAGCCCAGGTCTCTGCGCCGTTGCTGGTATTGACGGCTGTGACCACTTGGCGCTTCGGCAGGTTCTTCAGATGAATGGTCAGGTCAAGATCGTAATCTTTGACGATGCCGCCGACCGTGTAACTGGTCACGAAATCAGTGTGCGTGTGACGGGTGGCGTAAGCAGGCGGCGCGCCTGATCCATAATCGTATTCGTAAACATCCGTCTGATTGAAATTCCGGTCATAGCTGAAAGCCTGTTGCGCCACTTGATTGGCGTCATTGAGCCGCTTCAGCGTCGTAGTGATCTTGGGATTGTTGGCGCGCGCGAAATCGCTGGTTTCGGCTTGGGTCAACGGCCAGGTTGTAGTGTATGACGGCTGTTGCCAGGTGTTTTCGGTGCTGTGGGTGACCGGGCTAGTGGAACCGCCCCACATTTCCGTCTTCCACTCCTTGCCGGGTTTCCAGGCGGAATAATCCGTCGGAAGTTGGCCTGGGGGAACCAGACCCGAACCGTAGTAATAATGCCGCTCCTGGCTTAACCACGTGCCTGAATAGTTCAAATTCGCCACGTCTACATAACCGACGTTGCCGCCGCCCAATGAGTCCGGACGGCTGATCGTGGTCAGATACTCATAAACAGTGCTGGTCTTATCCGCATACACGCGTCGCGCCGTCACGCGGCGATAAACCTGCTTGTCTATGAACTGTCCGCCGCCGCCATAACTGCCGCTGACTGCGGCATTCACGACGCCTGCCATGTAATCATATTCAATCGCCCCGCCAGTGGGCAGTTCGACGCGCGCCAGTTCGCCATAGTCGTTGTATTTGAGCCAATACCTGCGGCCATCGGGCAGTTCGACCGACCCGATGACGCGCAGATCGAAAAGCGTGCTGCTGCTGCCATTCATTTCCGGGAACAACTGTTGGTACGTCTTGATGGTGAAACCCGCGCGCAACACCTGACTCAGTTGATTGAACCAGATTTTGATTGGGCGTTGTGCGTCGCCATAGCCGATCCAGGTAATCTCATCGTGATCGTTGTAAGGCGTCGCCGGATCGTCGCCATACGCGATATTGATTGCGCGGCCCAGCGCATCCGTGACCTTGCCTAAGCCGCCGTAGCCATACTCGAACTTCAACTTGTTGCCGTTGCGGTCACGCAGCCACGACACATAGCCATCATCTATACGGTAGCGGCTGCCATCCGGCATCAGCAGAAAACCACTCGGAAAAATCTGTGTCACCGGTGAGCCGTCCGAATCCACAATCTCGGTGTCTGAGAAAAACGTCACGCCTGTCCCGTCGCTGCTGACAAAGGTTCGGCCGCGATTCGGCGTCAATCCCACCGAGCAGTAGCTGTAATAGGTCACACCCTGCATGCCGTTGAGTTGCGTATCGCGCAGTTCATACTCGGTGCCGTCGCCCGCTTTGAAGGTCAAACGTGTTAGCGTATCCGTCTGTGAAGATTCCGTCTGGTTGCAATACTGCGAAGCCGCCCCGTGCGCCGTCCAATCAGCAAGCCCGGCCCATAAGCCACGTCCCTACTCTCCCAATCATTTGGCTCCGGTGTATTGACGTAGGGAGGCGAGGGCGTTCTGATGAAGCGCCATTTGCGCTTGATTTTCAGCGGCACGGTAAAGCTGGTGCCGCCGCGCCCGCCCGCGCGCACCAGCGGCAAGCTGAAATTCAAATTGCCGTTGAAGTAATTGATATTGTCAAAGCCGGTCAGTTGATACGAACCGGCTGGCGCGCCGGTCTTCAAGCCTTCAGGTGTAAAGCCGTCGGTGGCGGTGTTGCCGGATTGGGCGTTGGCTGTGGCGCTGAGCAGTACACCCAACAAGGTGGCGCAAATCGTAAAGCGCAAGCTGTAACGCAGAGATTGACGGATGCTGTAACCAAGCGTGTTCATGAGTTCCTCTATTCTTTGCTTTCCAGGACGGCTGTCGGGCCAATGCTTGAAATAATTTGGCGGCGTTTTCGCTGACCTTAACGAGGCGTCAGCGTTATGGCGCAACTCAATTCGGGATGCCCGGTTGCGGTTAAGACATAATCGCCGGGCGGCAGATTGAACTTCTCGAACCAGTTGACCTGCCCTTTCCGTAAGCCCACGTCCTTGACCTTGTTGCCCTGTACGCGGTTCAACGTCGGCACTAAATCTTGCCAGCGGCTGCGATTGTTAATCACAAAGAGCACCTCGCCTGCGGGGCGTTTAAGCGCGGCAGGCTCAAAGCCGAAGTTGCGCAGGGTGATCAGTTCAGCCTCTATGTTGTTAGATGGCTGTGTTTGAATTGGCGCGAGACCTGCGTTCGAATCGTGCCTGGCGATTGCCTGCTTTTTTTCAGGAATCGCGCTGGAACGCGCTCGCACACCAAAGCCGAAGGCCGAAGCGCAAAGACAAAAGACGGTAAACAGCATGACCGGATGCTTGGCGGTTAGCTGCTGAAAGTGAGATGTTACTGTCGTAAACATAAAACCCCTCTGGAGAATAAACCTGCGGCTGGCAATTGAGTAGCTCAATTGCTTAAATATGTTTCGTTGCTGCTGTTGATACATTGGCCAGGCACACGTATTACATCAAATTTGCAGTACGGATGAAGCGCGGCTTAGCTGCTGTGACAATTGAGCCTGACGAAATCGTAAATAACTTGAGAGAGTGTTTGAGCGATATTCACTACGATTATCACTTGTTTTAGTGAACAGTGTTGTAAAAGGTCAGTTACCGAGAGGCTGAATCGTTTGCTAGGGCATTACGATGTGGCTTGTGTTAGTTACTTGTGATTCAGCGCGCGCAGTGTATTTTTTTGGCGGCTATGTCAAGCGATTTAATTCTGCAAACCAAGACGGGGCAGTAAAATGTTTTTGCCTGTGATGGTAACTTGCGTGTGGCCTTTTGTTAGTCTGTCTGACACGAGTTGGCGCAATTTTCATATTTGCGTGATTGCCGCGCTGCTGTACTTGGTCACAGCCGCTTTACGCAGTCTGGGTAAGAGGGGCTATGGGTGGCAAGAAACGCAGGTGAGCCATTTGGCTATAACGCCCGCTGACTTAAGTGTATGACGATCCGTTCGGTATTGGGCGTGACGATGAAATATGGCGGTTGCTGATGGGTTGGCCGGGAATTGCTGGGGTGCCGAGCCGCTGGCTACTTTCCGCGCCGTTTGTGGTAAGCTACAGCACTCTAAACACAGACAGAAAAAGGGGTATCACAAGATGATTGACGCTCTCGCTTTGCAAGACCTGCGAGCGCAGCACGATGAGTTACGTTCCCGCGTCGCCGAACTGCGGAGGTTTCTTTGACGTAGAGGCGAAGCAGGCCGAGTTATTGAAGCTCGAAGAGTTGATTTCCGCACCGTCGTTTTGGAACGATCAGGCGCAGGCGCAGCAGACGTTGCAACAACGCTCGCGCTTGGAAAAGGCGCTCAAGACGGCGGATGAGCAGCAGCGTTTGGTAGACGACGTCGAGGTGCTGTTTGAATTCGCGGCGGAAGACGATGCTTCGGCGGCAGAGTTGCGCGATTCGTTGCAACGGCTGGCGGCGGCGGTCGAAGCCAGTGAGACGCAGATGCTGTTGGGCGGCGAGAATGATGCGCGCAATGCCATCGTTGCGATCAATGCAGGCGCGGGCGGCACCGATGCGCAGGATTGGGCTGAGATGCTGTTGCGCATGTATTTGCGCTGGGCCGAACGCAAGGGCTTTGTGCGCGAGGTGCTCGACGTTCAAAAGGGCGAAGAGGCCGGGATCAAATCGGCTACGTTCCGCGTTGAAGGTGATTATGCGTATGGCCTAATGGCGGGCGAAGTCGGGGTGCATAGGCTGGTGCGCCAGTCGCCGTTCAATTCGGGTCAGAGCCGCGAGACGAGTTTCGCTTCGGTTTTTGTCACGCCGGAAATTGACGACAACGTCGAGATTGAAGTGCTGGATAAAGACCTGCGCGTGGATACGTATCGTTCGACGGGCGCGGGTGGTCAGCACATCAACACGACCGATTCGGCGGTGCGCATCACGCACATCCCGACAAATATCGTGGTGACGTGCCAGAACCAGCGTTCGCAACATCAGAACCGCGATGTGGCAATGAAGGTTTTGAAATCGCGCCTCTACGAAATTGAAGTGCAGAAGCGGCGCGCCGATACCGACAAGCTGGCCGAAGCCAAACGCGATATTTCGTTTGGCTCGCAGATTCGTAACTACGTGCTGCATCCCTATCGGTTGGTCAAGGATGTGCGCACGAAATTTGAGTCGAGTAATGTGGACGCCGTGCTGGACGGCGACCTGGACGATTTCATCAAAGATTACTTGCTGTCGAAACGCACGATGGCGGCTTAGGCTGGTACGTATCTTGAAACCTTTGACAGGATGGACAGGATTGTCGGCAGGATGAACAGGATTTGACCAAGAGCAACGATTGGTTTGCCACTCCCAATCCTGTAAATCCTGAAGAAATCTTGTTCATCCTGTCTGAACGTTTTGCGGTTTGATTTCGCTGTTGCCCCTCTTACAAGAATTACGAGAGTTTGGAGAGTTGCTTGGTGTGGCTTGAGAACTGGGTGGTTGAGCAGCGCAGTGCTGGATTGACGCTGAACTCCTCCACAAACTTTCACAACTTTCCGAAACGCTATGTCTATCCGAGAAACCGAAACGATCAACGGCAAGCCTCGCAGCCGCGCGGCGCAACCCAGAGGCGGCGGGCGCAAGACTGCCGCTGAACGTGTGACGCGCGCGGGCCGTCATACCAAATCACATCGCACGAGCCGGGCGACCAAAGCCGAACCTACCTTTTCCTTCGCCAGTTGGACAGCCAACACCGATTGGGCTGAATTGCTGAAAGACTTGGCCGGACTGGTGCTGCTGGTCTTTGGCGTAGTCTTGTTGTTTTCACTGGTCAGCTATGACAAGGCCGATCCTTCGGTGAATACCGTGGGATCGAATTTGCAGGTCAAGAACTGGATTGGGCCGGTGGGCGCGAGCATGGCTTCGCAATTTTATAAGGCCTTCGGCTGGCTGGCCTGGGGCTTCCCGCTGCTGATTTTGGGTGGGGGCTGGTGGTTGTTGCGTCCGCGCCAATTGCCAATGCCAGGCGTGAAGCTCTTTGGCTGGTTGTTGGTGCTGGTCGCCCTGGTCGGGTTGCTGGCGTTGTCAGATTTGGGCAGCCCGCAGAATGGCGATTTCCATCGCAGCGGCTGGATCGGACAATTGCTGGTGCGCGATGGCTTGGTTGGTTCGCTCAACCAGATCGGCTCGTTTATTTTGCTGGCGGCACTGTTGCTGGCCGGGATTCTGATCTCGACGCCGTTCTCACTGAGTTGGCTGCCGAAACTGGTGGATGATCTGTCGCCGGGTGGGGGCGAGGGAGCGCGTTGGAGCGATTCGTTAATGGGCACGTTTCGCCGCCGCTATGATCTGGATGAAGAGGACGACGCCGATGCTTTGCCGCAACGGCGGCGTGCGGTGCGTCCGCTGCTGAAAGATTCAAGCGCGGCGCGAGCGTTGGCGGGCGGAAAAGATAGGGCGCAACCCGTGATTGTCGGCAGTGAGAAACGCAAACCTGAACCCCCCGCGCCAGTGATTGCACCCACTGAGCCGGAAAAGGACGAGTGGTTCGCGTTTGAAGATGATGAAAAGACCGGCGCCAATGCGGTCGTGGTGAATCGCGAGACTCGCCCCCTGGCGCAAGCCGACGCGCCAAAACGCGGACGCGTGTCGGGCAGAGAAACTGAGCCTGAAATCGAGCCGGTGAATGGACATGGCACAAAACGCATCCCAACTTCATTGCGCGGCGACCAGCGCCCGCTGCCGCTAAAGAAGCGGCCTGCCAGCGAACGCGCGCCCTGGGATGACGATACGGACGAAGAATTCGATGAGGCCAATGTGCATGATGGCGCGCCGCCGCCGCCGCAACCGCCGCCGCGCCGTACCGTAGACGAGATGCTCTCTTCGGCTACGGTTAAACGCATTGAAACCGCCGAACTCGAAAAGGCGCCCGAATCGAAATTAAAACAGGTCGTCAAAAGCGTTGCGCGACTGATGGCCAATTTCAAACTGCCTGATTCGGACATGCTCTCGCCCGCAGCGGCGCGTCCCGAAGTGGCGGATGCCGAACTGATGGAGCGCGCCCGGCAACTGGCCGAAAAATGCGCCGAGTTCAATGTCTCCGGCAAAGTCACGCGCATCAGCCCTGGCCCGGTCGTCACAACCTTTGAATTCAAACCCGATCCGGGCGTGAAATACAGTCGCATTACCGGCTTGGTGGACGATCTTTGTTTAGGGTTGAAAGCCGAATCGGTGCGCATTGATCGCATTCCTGGTAAATCCACCGTCGGTATTGAAGTCCCCAATACGACGCGCGAAACGATCCGTTTGCGCGAGGTGATCGAATCGAAAGAATTCCGCGACTCGACCTCGAAATTGACTTTGGCGCTGGGCAAAACGATTTATGGCTCGAATTATGTGGCCGACCTCAAGAAGATGCCGCACTTGTTGATTGCGGGTGCGACTGGCGCGGGCAAGTCGGTCGCCTTGAACTCAATTCTCGTCTCGATGCTTTACAAGGCTTCGCCCGACGAAGTGAAGTGCATCCTGGTTGACCCCAAACGGCTGGAATTGGGCCTTTACGCTGATCTGCCGCATTTGCTGACGCCGATTGTGACCGACCCGAAGCGCGCCAGCTATTCGCTGAAATGGGCCGTGTCGGAGATGGAGAACCGCTACAAGCACCTGGCCGCCTTCGGTGTGCGCAACATTGACCAGTACAACACCGATGTGTGTGCAGGTTACGATCCGAAGCGCGATGCCGACAACGACGACAAGCCTAAGCCGCTGCCATACATCGTTATCATCATTGACGAACTGGCCGACCTGATGATGGTCTCGGCGCGCGATGTCGAAGAGAGCATCACGCGGCTGGCGCAAATGGCGCGCGCGGTCGGCATCCATTTGATCCTGGCGACGCAACGGCCCTCAGTGGACGTGATCACCGGGCTGATCAAAGCCAACTTCCCCTCGCGCATCTCCTTCCGTGTTTCCTCCAAAGTGGACTCGCGCACGATTATTGATACCAATGGCGCCGAAGGCTTGCTGGGGCAGGGTGATATGCTCTTCCTGCCGCCTGGCACGTCGCGTCTGGTGCGCGTGCACGGGGCATACGTAGACGAAAAAGAGGTCAAGCGCGTGTGCGACTTCATTCGCTCTCAAGGCCAGCCTACCTACGACGAGCGTGTCACCTTGAGCGAGAAAGAGATGGAAGGCTCTGAGGCGAGTAGCGATGCACGGCGTGATGAGAAATACTATGATGCCGTTAAGATCGTGATTGAGATGGGACGAGCCTCGACTTCGGTTTTGCAAAGACGCTTAAGAATTGGCTACGGACGGGCCGCTTCGATCATTGATATGATGGAGCATGAAGGCATCATTGGGCCTGAAGAGGGTGCCAGCAAACCGCGCCAAGTTCTTGTAAAAGCTGATTTCCTTGAAAGAATCGGGCAGTTACGTGAGGAAGAGTATTAACTATCAATTGAATATAGTACATTGGTGCTATATGAGATGGTTTTTTACTATTATCCACAGGCCAATCCTACTAAGACGATGCTTAAGACTAGGATAGCTTAAAGGTTCTGTGAGTAACTTGTTTCGGCCGTGCATCTGATTGCACAATAAAGGTTTAGATGGATGTCGAAAAAGAGTGCAAACCGCTATAAACTGCTCTTTTTGCTCACTTTGTCATTGCTTTCCACAGTGTTTTCCACAGTGTTTCCCACAGCTTTTGTGGAAATGGGTGGAAGCGGTTGAAAACAAAAGACAAAGGCGAATTAAACATTTATCTAACAGGGAGATGATCTGGATTTGATACGTGACGAGAAGCAGCAAGATATGAAGTTACAGTTGGCACTCGACACCCCAGACTTGATTCACGAACTCGATTTGGTCGGCAAAGTGGCACCGTACATTGACGTGATCGAAGCCGGTACGCCTTTGTTGATTCGCGAGGGGATTCGCGCTGTCCGCGAATTGCGCCGCCGTTATCGTGGTCGTCCGGTCGTAGCTGACATCAAGGTGATTGACGCAGGCGAACCAATTGCCGAACTGGCGTTTGCCGCTGGCGCCAACATTGTCACCGTGCTGAGTGTGGCTTCGGATGAAGTCATTGCCAAAGTCGTGCGATCGGCCAAACGTTATGACGGGGAAGTGATGGCGGATAGCTTAGGTGTTGCCGATATTCCAGCGCGGGCGCGGCAATTGCGCGAACTGGGTGTGAGTTCCCTTTGTATCAACCGCCGGGGATTTGAAAAGAGTGATGACAGCCGCGAAGTAAAGGCCACCCGCTTGGCTGACTTAGTGGGCAGCATTGAGTTGCCCGTTTATTTGGCTGGTGGAATTGATCATGATGAGTTGATGCTCTTGCGTGATTTGCCTTTGGCGGGCGTCATTATCGGCGCAGCCATTGCCGAAGCTCCGAACGCCATTGAGTCTGCCAAACGAATGCGGGCCATTCTTGATCATCAAGTCTTCTAGGCAATCATGTCAGGCCGCTATTTATCCTGCGTCAAGCGAAGAGGACAGATGTCACGAATTGTAGACAGGTAAGAGTGCCATGCTGGTAGCAGTGAGACAGAAACGCAGGTGGGGCAGGACTGTGGATGGGCTTCCCAAAGAGATTGTCGTTAGGCGACAGCTTCTAACACGGAAGTTGAAGGTTGGGTTTTTTCAGGAATCAAATCATTGCCGAGCGTGGCTTCAATGCTGGCTTTGATTAAGCAAATCACCGGCAACAAGTCCAGCATAACTTCAAGTAACCCGAATACATAGCCCTTCCGGCGCAGCACGTTGGGAGCATTCCCCAATACAAAAACCATGCCGACCACCGGGAGCACCTTTGCCAAACGCCACGCGAGAATCAAATACTGCTTCATTGCTTTTTAACGACTTCCTTACTGCTAAATTTGAATTTGGAGTTTACTGCGCGGGCAAACACCGACTGATTGCTCAGCAAATGAGATGCCATCCAGAGGTGACACAGGCCAGAAAAAATTACTGAGCCCCAACTCCTGGCTGATCTTTCTTGCTGAAGAACTGCGCAGGTTAGATTTGCAGGTCCGTCCGCACACTTCAATCCGCAGGAAGTTGTTGAAAGCTGTACCCGGTATTATGTTCAGGTTAAATCTTGCCGGAGCGAGAGGGAAATTTTTCATTCCCCACACGGCTATGTATACTGACCGCCTTCGCGGCGGCTGACAGACTGGTAGGTAACGACGGCTTAAACACAGGAGACACATCGTATGTTCCGTTTATTGCCCAAGGAAGACAAGTATTTCGATCTCTTCAACCGGGTCGCTTCCAACATCACCGGGAGCGCGCAACTCTTACAACAACTCTTTTCAGATTTTGAGCGGCGGTCAGCTTACGCCGAACAGATCAAAAAGCTTGAACATGATTGTGACGTCCTCACGCACGACATTGTCAAACGGCTCAACCAAACTTTCATCACGCCCTTTGATCGAGAAGACATCCACTCGCTGGCCAGTTCGCTCGACGACGTTGAGGATGACATTGATAGCGTCGCGCGCCGGGTGATGCTCTATCGGGTGGATAAATCTACTGAAGATGCCCGCAAGCTGGCCGATGTGCTCATTCGCCTTACCGCCAGTCTGGAACGCGCGGTCATTGCGCTCGAAAAGGATAGCGAGACGGTGCTGAAAGAATGCATCACCATTCACACCCTGGAAAACGAGGGCGACTCGCTTTACCACGACGCCGTCGAACGGCTTTTTTCGCACGAGACGGACGCCATCCAGATCATCAAGCTCAAAGAGATTTACGAGAAGATGGAGCGTTGCATTGACCGCGCCGAAGACGCCGCCAACGTCCTCGAATCAATTGTGCTCAAGAACGCCTAAGCTGGCCGGTTTGCCCAACTGCATGTCAAGCGCTGCGGACAGCGCTTATCCCCAGAGGTCTGCATGAATTCTTCTCACATACTCGTCATCATCATTGTCCTGTTGGCGCTGGCCTTTGATTACACCAACGGCTTTCACGATGCGGCCAATTCGATTGCGACCGTCGTTTCGACGCGCGTGCTTTCGCCAGGCAAAGCCGTGGCGCTGGCGGCCTTCTTCAACTTTGTCGCGTTTTTCTTTGCCGGCCACCACGTTGCCTCGACCATCGGCAAAGGGCTGATCAACGTCAAGCTGGTAGATGAATGGGTGATTCTGGCTGGGTTGGTCGGCGCGATTAGCTGGAATCTCTTGACTTGGTGGTTTGGGTTGCCAACCAGTTCTTCGCACGCGCTGGTCGGTGGTTACGCGGGCGCAGCGGTGACGAAAGTCGGCTTTGGCGTGTTGTTTTGGAACCTGGCCGATTGGCCGAAAGGCTGGCCGGGGACGCTCTCGTTCATCGTCATTTCGCCGGTGCTGGGGTTGATCTTTGGCACCTTGCTGATGGTCTTGGCGCATTGGCTCTTTCGCAATTTTGCGCCTTCGCGCGTAGATAGACTTTTCCGGTTTTTACAACTCTTTTCCGCCTCGCTGTTCAGCTTTTCGCATGGCTCGAATGATTCACAAAAAACGATGGGGATCATTATGGCGGCCTTGATTACGGGCGGCTATGTCTCCGCTGGTACTTCCGACCCGCCGCTCTGGGTGGCTTTTTGCGCTTATGCGGCCATCGGCTTGGGCACGCTTTCGGGCGGCTGGCGGATCGTCAAAACGATGGGGTCGAAGATCACCAAGCTCAGACCCATTGGCGGCGCTTGCGCGGAAACGGGCGCAGGGTTGGCGATTCTGATCGCTTCGGAACTCGGCGTGCCGGTTTCGACCACGCATACCATCACGGGTGCCATCGTCGGTGTCGGCTCGACACAACGCCTCTCGGCAGTGCGTTGGGGGGTGGCGGGCCGCATCGTCTGGGCCTGGATCATTACGATTCCGGCGGCGGCGGGAATTGCGGCGGCGACCTATGGCGTCATTTCGCTTTTCAAGTAAGGCTGGTGTCCACTATCTCAACTCAGCGGCATAAATCGTTTTGTACGCCTGCAAATTGTTCAACACCTTAAAGACATAATCTTTTGTCTCGCGCTTGGCGACCTCGATCACAAAGCGGTCAACATCCTTGCTGCCCGTCCGCGCCACCCAACGCGCGACCGATTCCTCGCTGCCGTTGTAAGCCGCCGCCGCCGCTTGCGACGAACCGAACAGATCAAACAGATTTTTCATGTATTGCGCGCCGACCAGAATGGCCGTATTCGGCTCGTAAAGATCATCCTGCTCAAAATCGGTAAGCTGCAATTGTTCGGCAATCTGAATGGCCGTCGGTGCGATGAATTGCAGCATCCCGCGCGCCGCCGCCGCGCTTTTGATCCGCGTGTTATAGCTGCTTTCCTGCCGGGCAATCGAAAGCACGAAACGCGGATCAACGCCGCGCGCGCCCGCGTGTTTTTTCAACGCGCCGCGAAACGGAAAGGGATAAAAGACCTCGGCCAATTCGCGCGGCAACAATTCCAATCGGTAATCTTCGGGCAGATTGCGCAGCAACGGCTCGAAGAGGCGGAAGGTGTAATTCGCGCAATCGCCGCGCGCGCAATAATACGCCACCGTGTTGTTGCTGACGGTTTGCGCCGCCGCCAACTCCGCCGCGCCTTCATCGTACAAGCCCAGAAACAGCAACTCGTTGGCAATCGTTGCGTGGCTGGTGCCGGTTGCGGCGGGCGTTCCCTCTGGCAACGGAACCGCGCGTCCAGCCGGAGTGAAGTTCAAGGCGGGCGCTTCATATCCTGGCAGCTTGGCGTATGCCGCGCGCAGCAGGCCGAACAGTTCCTGGCGCGTCTTTTCATCCTCAACCAATCGCAGCGCCTGATTTACCGCGAACTTTGTTGCCCCAGCGTTCGCAATTGCCGCCGCCTGACGCGCTTGCGCCAGCCAAAACTCGCGCCGTGCCGCGACCATATTTTTGGCGCGTAGGTTCGTCGCCAACGCCCGCAGCCGCGCGGTCGCTCGCTGACCGTAATAGGCATAGGCCGCCGTCGAATGGCCGCGCCCTTCATTCAAGGTCAGATATTCGGTGATGGCTTCATCGAAGCGGCCAAGCATCTCCAAACAATACGCGCGCATAAAACTGACTTCGGGCAAATTGGTCGTCGCGACCTGCCCGTGCACGTTCAGATTCTTCGCGCGCAACGTCGTGAAATCCGCGAGTGCGCCCACGTAATCCTCTTTGCCCAATCGAATCTTGGCTTGTTGAAACAGTGCGGTCACGCCGAAGAAACCTTCGCCGAACTCGGCCTGTGCGCGCTGCGCCCATTGCAACGCCTGTTCCGGTCGGCCTGCGGAGCGCAACGTGTCAATCGCATTCAGGTGCGCATAGCCGATGAATTTGCCTTTAGGGTAACGCTGCAAATACTGTTCGTATCGCGCAATTGCCTTGTCGGTCTGATCGGAAAACTGATGGCAGTGGCCGGCGTAATAGAACCCCTGCTCGCCCTCTTCAGTTTGCGGAAACCCGCTGCCCACGCGCTCATACCACGGCAGCGCCTCGGCGAATTTGTTTTCCAAAAAGTAATTACGGCCCAACTGAAACAAGCTCTCTGCTCGTGCCCGGCTTTGCGGGAAGCCGTTAATCACCGCCAGCCAATGCGGTCGCGCGCCCGCGAAAAAGCGGTTGAATTGCAACACCCGCGCGCGCCGCAGATGTTCGGCTTCACTGAGGAGCTTGCCTTGCGCTGCATCCAGCTTGTCCAGATTCACAATCGCACGCAACGCCGTGTCATCGGTTGAACCGCTGGTCAGCGCCGCTTCGAACGAAGCGCGCGCGGCTTCCGGTTGCCGCAAGGCCGCCTGCGCCTCACCGATGCGCGGCAAGACATCGCGGCGCGGCCCCAGTGTCCGCAGCGTCGTCAGCACCGCCTGATAATTGCCCGCATGGAAATAACTCTCGCTCAACCGCCGCAACGCCCGTTCGCGCCACAGATGATCGGGGAACTGCGCGACCAGCTTTTGCAACGTCGCCTGCTCTTCGGTCAGCTTGCCACCCGCCCGCGCAATCTCGGCCAGATGCCACAGCGCGTATCCGGCCAAGGGCGAGTTGCGCGCGACAATTTTTTGAAAGTGTGGCGCAGCTTCGGCAAACGCGCTCCGCTGATCGAGCAGGCGCGCCAGTAAATAGTCGTAATTGTTGCGAGCCACTGTTTCAGGTGAAGTTCGCAGCAATTCGCGCAATTGCTGTTCGGCTCTGGTGGGATCGGTTCGATCAATGGCGGCAGGCAGTTGCGTATAGCCACTTGGCGGCGGCGTAACTCCAAACAGCAAAAGAAGAGTGAGAAGGGAATACAACTTGAACATTGACTGGTTGCAATCACGAAGCCATTTTTTCCAAGTCCCGCAGCGCTTTGGCGGGGCGAAGCCTTTGGAGTGCGGGCGGCACAGGCCGCCGCCTTGGTATTTCCGTCATCGCTAGCCGATCAAGGGCATACCAAAGCGGCGGCCTGTGCCGCCCGCACTCCAAAGACGCTGCGCGTCAACATAAGCTCAGGCTTCGATTATTTGACCCGGCTCGTTTTGCGTTTGATGAAATCCATCATCACGTACTCGCCCAAACGCAGGCTGGTCGTGAAGTAGGCCTTGCCGTGCGCGATCTCGGTTAGGCGTTTGACGAATTCGACCAGGTAATAATCGCTGGTCAGCATGAACGTATTGACGATGATCCCGGCGCGGCGGCATTGCGCGGCCTCGGCCAGCGTCGCGTCAATAATCAGCGGATCAAGGCCCATCGAATTCTTATACAACCGGCGTGTCTCTGATTTTTTGCCGCGCTGTTGCCCGAACGGATTGTCTTCATCCAGAAACAACGCCGAAGGCTTGCCGTCGGTAATCATGATGATCTGGCGCATGTCCTTGCGTTGCGCCTGCAACAGCCGCCGCGCCAGCCGCAGCCCTTCGCAGGTGTTGGTGTGATACGGCCCGACCTGCACGTTGGCGAGTTTGCCGAGCGGTACTTCCTCCGCGCCGTCGTGAAACAAGACCAGCTTCAGCGAATCGCCCGGATACTGCGTGCGGATCAGATGCGACAACGCCAGCGCCACACGCTTCGCCGGCGTGAAGCGGTCTTCGCCATAAAGGATCATCGAATGCGAACAATCCAGCATCACCACCGTCGCACACGACGATTGATACTCCGACTGATGCACCAGCAAATCTTTGTATTCCAGATTGAGCGGGACGCCCAGTCCCTCTCTGCCAATCGCATTCAACAACGTCCCCGTCACATCCAGATTGAGCGTATCGCCAAACTCATACGGCTTCGACGCCTCGTAAGCTTCCACCCCCGTGGACAGATATTTCGTGTCATGCCGCCCGAACGAAGACTTGCCGAAACTCGCCATCAGATGCTTGAGCGTCTTGTAACCCAGAAAGTCCACGCCCTTCTGCGTGACTTCAAACTTGATGTTGGGTTTCTTGAAATTGCCAGTCTCGCCTTGTTGCTGCCGGTTGCGCCACTCGGCGCGTTTGGCTTCATCATCGCCGAACATGCCCTCCAGCGCTTCCTGATCGCCCTGCGCGTTGAGATAGCCTTCTTGCAACAGCCGCTGAATCAGCCGGTCAATCAACTGCTCCAACCGCTCGTCGCGTGCATTGCCGTCCTCATCAAAAAGCTGGTCGTACTGCTCTTGATCCAGCAGGCCGGAATTTTTCAACGCCTCGCGAATGGCGTCGCGCAAGGCTTGCAGCGCATCCGCCGGGTCGCGGAAGTTGTCGAAGTCATCATCATCCCAGTAACGCGAACGGCGGCGGAACTGGTCTTGAAAACCGCTTCGCAAGAGGAATTCCGAAAGCGCGTCCATCAGCTCTTGCAAGTTGAGGTTGTCCCAATCATCGCCTGTCCATTTGGAGTATTTGGTAAAGCGCATAATTTGCCACTCCTTCCTATTCTTTACTTTTTGGAGAGCAATCTTTCTTGATAGTTTTTAGAGCAAGCGACACAAAAGAACAAACCGCGCCCGGTTGATGCGAGCGCGGTTTGTCTGGTTAATCATCGAATGGATGCCAAACAGGCAGTTGATGGTTCGTACAAATTCGCTAAACTAACGCACTCCGTCTCAGCTATTCATCGAAGACAGGAACTCGCCATTGGTCTTGGTCTTGTCTAAACGATCAAGTACAAGCTCCATTTGTTCAACCGGCGAGAGCGGATTGAGCACGCGACGCAAGACCCAAATACGGTCGAGGTCCTTCTTGGCGATAAGCAACTCTTCCTTACGTGTGCCAGATTTTTGCAGGTCAATCGCGGGAAAGACGCGCTTGTCGGACAGCTTGCGGTCAAGATGGATTTCCATATTGCCCGTGCCTTTGAACTCTTCGAAGATCACATCGTCCATACGGCTACCGGTTTCGACCAATGCCGTGGCGATGATCGTCAGCGAACCGCCTTCTTCGATGTTGCGGGCCGCGCCGAAAAAGCGCTTCGGGCGTTGCAGCGCGTTCGAGTCCACACCGCCAGAGAGAATCTTGCCGGAGGGCGGCACGACAGCGTTATGGGCGCGCGCCAGCCGCGTGATCGAATCAAGCAGGATCACAACATCGCGGCGGTGTTCGACCAGGCGTTTAGCTTTCTCAATCACCATATCCGCGACTTGCACGTGGCGCGAGGCGGGTTCGTCAAAGGTGGAGGAGATCACTTCGCCGTTAACCGAACGCTGCATGTCGGTGACTTCTTCGGGGCGCTCGTCAATCAGCAACACGATCAGCGTGACTTCAGGATGGTTCTCGCTGATTGAATTGGCGATGGCTTGCAACAGCATCGTCTTGCCGGTGCGTGGCGGCGCTACGATCAACGCGCGCTGGCCTTTGCCGATGGGCACGAACAAGTCGCAGACGCGGCCTGACACGTTCTCGTTGTTGCTCTCCATCCGCAGTTGCTCGTTCGGATAGAGCGGCGTCAGGTTGTCGAAGAAAATCTTGTCGCGCGCAATGTCAGGCGGCTCGAAGTTGATCGCTTCGACCTTGATGAGCGCGAAATAGCGCTCGCCCTCTTTGGGCGGACGAATCTGGCCGGAGATCGTGTCGCCGGTGCGCAGATCGAATTTGCGAATCTGCGAGGGGCTGACATAAATATCGTCGGGGCCAGGCAGATAGTTGTATTCGGGCGCGCGCAGAAAACCGAAGCCGTCGGGCAGGGTTTCGAGCACGCCTTCTGAAAAGATCAACCCGGACTTTTCGGTTTGCGCCTGGAGGATCTTGAAGATCAACTCCTGTTTGCGCATACCTGTGGCGCCGGGGACATCGAGTTCCTTGGCAATGCCGGTCAGCTTGGAGATATTCATCTCCTTCAGATCTGCGATGTCTAAAAACTCTTTGCCATCGCCAGAGTATTCTTCTTCGTCATAGTCCAGAAAGTCGTCTTGCGGTGGCGTCTTGCTTTTCTCTGCGATTGAGGTTCGGTCCTTCTTCATCATGAGCTTGTCGTCGTGCGTCCTGCCGCTTGGCGCGGGCGACTTAAGGCCCGCGTTGTTGGTGGCGCTGAATGAGAGACCGCTAGGTCTCTTTTGTCCCAGGGTGGGGAACTTTGATAGAAAGCGTGTCAATACTTTGGACACGCCAATACGTGCTGGCTGCCGCTACCACACCAGGCAGTCGGCATACATAAAGAGTTGTGTACGGGATTTTCTTCAGGCGACAAAAACCGGCTTTGCGCGGCTTTTGCCAGGGAGAATGTTGTTTACCTTCGTTATCAAAAATGCTTGATCAAGTTCAATCCCTAAATTCTGATTGATCAGTCATTCCGCTTGAATCAGGTCGCTTTGAATCGGGAGCTTGAATCGGCGCAGCGTGGAGCATGAAAGGCTTTGTCGAGTGACGCCACCAACAAGGGAAATCGGGGGAAGCGGTAAACTGACCGGTCACCGAGTGGGATTATTACTTTGACAAAAGACTGGAACGAATTACATCCCAAAGCTGGTTGGCGCCTTCACGAGTAACCGCAGAGTAGGGGATGATGCGTTCAACTTCCAGCACTTTCTTTGCCTGCTGTTGTGACGCCTGACGCTCGTTGGCGGAAAGCTTATCATTTTTCGTTGAAACCACCAGATAAGGAAGCCCAAAGTGTTGTAGCCAGGATTTCATCTGAAGGTCTAACGGGGAAGGCTCATGCCGAGCATCTACGATTAGGATAGATAGCACAAGCTGTTCGCGTTCCGCAAGGTATTTTTCAATCAACTGCCCCCAGGCCGCTCTTTCCGACTTGGAGACTTTGGCGTAGCCATAACCGGGCAAATCAACAAAATAGAACTGCTCTTCAATCAGAAAGAAATTGATCGTTTGAGTGCGGCCCGGCGTCGAACTGGTGCGCGCCAGACCTTTCACACCCAACAGACTGTTCAACAAACTTGACTTGCCAACGTTCGAGCGCCCCATAAACGCGATTTCTTTGCGGCGATCTTTCAGGAAAGACGCGGGCGTGGTAGCACTCGCAACGAACTTGGCGCTGACGCTCTTCATTTTTAACCAGTCACCGAGCTTTCAGCCACGCCAGTTACCAACGTATTGGTCTGCCAGAGGGAAGACGTGATCTCTGGCGTGCTGTCCAGACTCGGCCTGGCGTGCGGTACGGGCAGACGCTCCAGCGCTAGCTGCAATACTTCGTCCATCGTTTCAGCCAAATTGACTTGAATCTCTTGCAAAATGTCCGCAGGCACTTCGGCTAAATCCTTCTCATTCTCTTTCGGCAGAATGATGATAGTCATTCCCGCGCGATGCGCCGCCAGCAACTTTTCTTTCACACCGCCTATTGGCAGCACTTTGCCGCGCAAGGTGATCTCACCTGTCATGGCGACTTCGCGATGCACGGGGATGCGGGTAAAGACGGATGCCATAGCCGTAGCCATCGTGATCCCTGCCGAAGGGCCGTCTTTGGGGATTGCGCCTTCGGGCACGTGAATGTGCAAATCGTGGCTCTTATGCATGTCAGTCGCGATGCCCAATTCAGCCGCGCGTGAGCGAATGTAAGTGATCGCAGCCTGCGCGGATTCCTGCATGACATCACCGAGTTTGCCGGTGAGCGTAACCTTGCCGCTGCCTTCCACCAGCGTCGCTTCAATCTGCAACACATCGCCGCCGACTTCGGTCACAGCCAAGCCGTTGACCAGCCCGATTTCGCTGCGCTCGGCCATTGTTTGCGGGCGAAACTTTGTTGGTCCCAACAGTTTCTTGGCCGCCGCTGTGTCAACCAGGAAGTGAAACGGCTTGCCGCTGTCACCATTCTTGGCTGTCGCGGTTTCTTGCACGACGCGGCGCGCCACCTTGCGGCAGATCGAACCGATTTCGCGTTCCAGATTGCGCACGCCCGCTTCGCGCGTGTAGTACTCAATGATCGTCTTGAGACCGTCGTCCTTGAATTCGAGTTGCTCCGGTTTCAGACCATTGGCTTCCGACTGTTTGCGAATCAGATGGCGGCGGGCGATTTCGCTCTTCTCGCGTTCAGTGTAGCCAGCCAGACGAATGATTTCCAGACGATCCTGTAACGCTGGCGGTATCGTATGCAAGACGTTTGCCGTAGCAATGAACATCACCTGCGACAGGTCATATTCAACATCCAGGTAATGGTCGTGAAAGGTGTGATTCTGTTCCGGGTCGAGCACTTCGAGCAGGGCCGCCGCCGGGTCGCCGCGATAATCGGAAGCGAGTTTGTCCACTTCATCCAGCAGCATCAGCGGGTTCACCGTGCTGGCTTTCTTCATCATCTGGATGATTTGACCGGGCAGTGCGCCGATGTAGGTGCGGCGATGACCTCGAATCTCGGCTTCGTCGCGCACGCCGCCTAAGGCCAGCCGCACAAAGGCGCGCCCTGTCGCTTTGGCAATCGAACGTCCCAGCGAAGTCTTACCCACGCCAGGCGGGCCGACAAAACAGAGAATCGAACCTTTGGGTTTTTCGACCAGTTGGCGCACGGCCAGATATTCGAGGATGCGTTCTTTGACCTTGTCCAAGCCAAAATGGTCAGCGTCGAGGACTTCGTGGGCGTGGTTGATGTCGCGGATTTCTTCGCTGCGTTTTTGCCAGGGCACGCCGATCAGCCAGTCCACGTAATTGCGCGAAACGGTCGTCTCGGCGGACATGGGCGGCATCTGTTCGAGCTTCTTCAATTCACTCAACGCGCGTTCCAGCGCTTCTTCAGTCATCCCGGCTTCTTCGATCTTCAGCTTCAATTCGTCGAACTCGGCGCGCTCATCCTTGCGGCCCAGTTCTTTGTGAATGGCTTTGATCTTTTCGTTCAGATAATACTCGCGCTGCTGCTTTTCCATTTGGCGCTTGACGCGCGTCTGGATGGTGCGGTCAATGTTGGTCTTTTCGAGTTCAACTTCAAGGATTTCGATCATGCGCAACAGGCGTTCGTGCGTCGAATAAGTTTCAAGCAGGCTCTGCTTGTCTTCAATCGGCAGCTTGAGTTTGTCGGCTAGGTGATCCACCAGGTGACCGGGGTCAGTGATTCTTAGCGCGGCTTGCACTTGTTCGAGGTTGGTATCTTGGGCTTGTTTGAGATATTGCTCCACCAGTCCGGCGATGCGCGTCAGCAACGGTGCGACACGACGCGGGTTCTCGGCCACCACGGGCGCGCGCCGCAACGTGGCGTAATACAGGCCATCGCGTTCTTCCACCCTGACAACGCGGGCACGCTCGCGTCCTTCGACTAAAACCTTGATGGTGGCTTCATCCGGTTTGCGCAAGGAGTTGGCGATGTAAGCAAGGGTGCCGACCTGGTAAATCTGACTGGCATTCGGTTCTTCAACAGTGGCGTCGTGTTGCGTTGCCAGGAAGATGATCCGGTTACCCGTCAAGGCCTCTTCCAGCGCCCGGACCGACGACAGGCGGCCAATCACAAACGCCGCTTTGGTCTGCGGAAAGACCACCACATCGCGGATCGGTACCATAGGGTAACGGACGACATCACTGGGAGTACCGTCGTGAAACTCTTGCATTGCTGATCAACCTCAAAAAAACAAACTGAAATACAAAAGCAATCGTCATCTAGGCGCAACATCTAAAAGTTACGCCAGGAATATATGTCGGAAAAACGAATTGGAAATGCCCGGAGAGAAAAGCCGTTGTCTTGCGACAAAGACCGTTGCCGTCAGTCAAACAGTGAATGATTCAGGATTGGGAGTCTGCTCAATTACGCCGGTTTTCAAACTTACCGTCGCGTCGTGAATAGGCAAGCTGGAAAATCAAATGCTGCCAAGCACTGTAAAGAAGGCCGCCTGCCCTTAGCCAGCCTTCTCAAGCGGGAAAACGGCGCGGCGGTCGCCAACCATTTCTGCCGTCACGTTGAACTCTTTGATCTTTTTCTGACTCGGCAGCGTGTACATCGCTTCCAGCATCAACTCTTCTAAAATCATGCGCAGCCCGCGCGCCCCAACCTTACGTTCACACGCCTGTTTCGCAATCGCGTGCAGCGCATCATCCGTGAAGCGCAACTTGATGCTGTCCCATTCAAACTGGCGTTGATACTGTTTGACCAGCGCGTTCTTGGGTTGCGTCAGAATCTCGATCATCGCCCGTTCATCGAGTTCATGCAGCGTCCCGGCGACCGGCAAACGGCCTACGAATTCAGGGATCAAGCCGTACTTGATCAAATCTTCCGGCTGCACCTGTTGCAGCAGATCATTGGAGGCGCGTGCCTGTGCCATCGCGCGTATGTTTGCGCCAAAGCCCATTGCTTTTTGTCCAATGCGCTTTTGAATCACTTTATCCAACCCGACAAAGGCGCCACCGCAAATGAACAGGATGTTGGTTGTGTCTACGAGGTAAAACTCCTGGTGCGGATGCTTGCGGCCGCCCTGTGGCGGGACGTTGGCAACGGTACCTTCCAGAATTTTCAGCAGGGCCTGTTGGACGCCTTCACCTGACACGTCGCGCGTGATCGAGGGGTTCTCGTCCTTGCGGCAAATCTTGTCAATCTCGTCAATGTAAATGATGCCTTGCTGCGCGCGCTCGACATCGCCGTTGGCGGCTTGTAGCAATTTCAGGATGATGTTCTCGACATCCTCACCCACGTACCCGGCTTCGGTCAGTGTCGTGGCGTCAACAATGGTGAACGGGACTTTGAGCATGCGCGCTAGCGTTTGCGCCAGCAGCGTCTTGCCCGTGCCGGTAGGGCCAATCAGCAGGATGTTGGACTTTTGAATTTCGACATCACCGCGCCGCTTCATCATCTCGATGCGTTTGTAGTGTTGGTAAACAGCGACGGCGAGTTTCTTCTTGGTATCGTCTTGGCCGATGACATATTCGTCGAGGAAATCTTTGATCTCGGCAGGCTTGGGCAGCGGCGGGCGGGCGGCGGCGGCTTCCTGTTGCGCGTCATCACTGATGATTTCGATGCAGATGTCTATGCACTCATTGCAAATGTAAACGGTAGGCCCCGCGATTAGCTTTTTGACTTCGTTCTGGCTCTTGCCACAGAAGCTACAGCGTAGCGTATCTTCACCTCGTCTCATCACCGGGTGGCCTCCATTGGGAAAAATGACGGGAAAAATGCTGTTGTCATTGAGAACCTCTTCTGCACCTAGTCTGGTGTGGTGGATGGTCTGCGGCTCGCATCATAAACAAGAGCTTAAGTCGTGTGCAAGCCTTCACTGGGGCTTGCTATTCGCCAAAGAGCAGTCCGGATTTCAGTACTTCGCAAGCGCGCACGACTTTTCACAGATTTGCGCTTCTTCACCAGGGAAAAGCCGTTCCCCTTGCGGATTATGCCGGTCATGAAGATTGAAACTGCACAAACCCTTGACCTTCTGCTCTTCGCCTAGCAGTCGCTTATACCAGGGGCGGTTTAACGAGGGCGTTTTTACCCCCAGATCGCGGTAATCGTCCAGCAACTGAATGCAAACCTCTACGCATTCATCACAAATATATCCTGCGCGTCCTTCGAATAACCGCTCCACCTCGCCTTCACCTAAGCCACAAAAAGAACAGCGCAAGCCCGGTTGCAACAACGGCGAAGCGACCGGTAATTCCGGCACCGGCTCCGTCATCACGTCCAGGTTCAGCATGGAGTAGGAATTCTGCATAACCTGAAAAGTGAAACGCGGAGCGATACAGGCGGCATTACCCGCCTGCGTTGCTCCGCTAGCTGTTACTCGCGGTGTGCGATCACCAGATCAATCAAGCCATACTCCTTTGATTGTTCTGCACTCATAATACGGTCGCGATCAACGTCTTTTTCAATCTGCTCGACCGCCCTGCCGGTGTGGTTGGCGAGAATGCCATTGAGCCGTTCGCGCATACGCAAAATCTCTTTGGCCGCAATGTCAATGTCAGTGGCTTGTCCGCCGATTCCGCCAGCGTGTGGTTGGTGAATTAGGATGCGTGAGTTGGGGAGCGCGAACCGGCGTCCGGGCGTTCCGGCTGCCAACAGCACGGCCGCCATCGAAGCGCATTGCCCGATGCAGAAGGTGGTGACGGGATTTTTGACAAACTGCATAGTGTCGTAAATCGCCAGTCCCGACGTCACCGCACCGCCCGGCGAATTGATGTACAGGGAAATTTCTCGATCCGGATCTTCTGATTCGAGGAAGAGCATCTGCGCAACGATGAGGTTGGAAACCATATCGTCAATCGGCGTTCCCAGAAAGATGATGTTGTCTTTGAGCAGCCGCGAGAAGATGTCGGTAATGCGTTCGCCGCGCGAGGTCTGCTCTACTACATAAGGCACGTAAGCTTGCGAATTGATCATAACTGCTTTTGAACCTATTCGGGGAAAGCCGGTCAGCCGCCATAAGTGCTGACCGGTATGTTGTGGCCGGTTTGGAAAATGATTACTTGAATTGAGTTACGCACGGTCACTGTTTGCTCAATCAAGCCTGCTCTGCCGGTTGATCCTCAGTTGCGGGCGCCGCCGCTGCCTGTTTGGCCGCCGCCTCTGCGGCGAGTTGTTCGGCGGTAACTTCTTCGACCGTGATCTCTGCGTGGTTGACAAGCGCATCAACCGCTTTCCCATAGCGCAACCGGTTTTCGATACTAGGAAGCTCATCTTCCTTTGTCAAGCGAGCCTTAAGTTGCTGCGGCAACAGCTTCATACCATAGGCCATGCGCGCGATTTCGTGGTCAATTTCGTCACCTGTGACGCGCACTTTCTCAGCCGTGCCGATGCGTCCAATCACCAATGCCGCGCGCACGTCACGCACCGCCATCAAACGCGCTTCGCCAAAGCGTTCTTCCCAATTGATGGTTTGGGCGACTTCCTTGGGCAAACCGCTTTGGGCCAATTGGTAGGCAAAGTTCTGCATCCGATCCTGGGCCTGCTGTTCAACCAATACGTCGGGCACCTGGAATTCATAAGTGTCGAGCACTTTCTCCACCAATTCATCGCGCAAACGGGCATCCGCCTCACGTTCGGCGGAGTTCGTCAAATCCTCGCGCACCCGCTCGCGCAGTTGTTGCAGCGTCTCGAATTCCTGTCCGAATTGTTGCGCGAATTCGTCATTCAATTCCGGCAATTCTTTTTGCCGCACGGCGACGACTGTGGCGGTGAAATCTACGGTTTTGCCTGCCAGCCCTTGAGAAGTGAAATCTTCGGGATAGACCACGCGGAATTCACGTATATCGCCTTCTTTGGCATTGGCCAAATGTTCATTGAATTCCGGCTGCACGCCTTCCGCGCCCAATTCAATCTGCACATCATCCGCCTTCAGGTCTTCCTCTGGCGGTTCTCCTTCAGCAACAACATACTTGCCCACCAAATTGACCGAGACGAAATCGCCAGTTTGCGAAGGGCGGTCTTCCACCGGCACGAACTCCGCCGAGTTCTCACGCCAGCGCTCAATCACCTTTTCAATGTCCTCATCGGTTACTTGGCGCACACGCTTGATAGCCTTGAGGCTTTTGTATTCTTGTAACTCGAAATTCGGAATGACCTCGACGCTGACCTTGAAACTCAGCGGTGTGTCTTCTTCAAAGGAGAGGTCAGCGATTTGCGGTTCACCTACGACATTGAGTTTGTGGTCTTCCAGTGCATGGCCCAACGCGTGGGGCAAGAGCCGTGACAAAACTTCTTCTTTGACATCCTTGGCAAAGCGTTGTTTGACCATGTGACGCGGGATTTTGCCTTGGCGGAAACCGGGAACCTTGGCGTGGCGCGCATAGGCTTCGTAGGTTTTCTCGAATTCGGCCTTTACCTCGGCGGCGTCTACTTCAATGGTGAGGTCTTTCTTGACCTCCGAAACATCTACCAGAGCGACTTGTGCTTTCAACGTTCAATACCTTTCTTCAACCATAATTCAAAACGCGGGGACTCAAAAACGCGGTAAACGCCCACGTGCGGCTTGCCCCGCAGTTTTTGCCAAACATTCAGATCGGATTACAGGCTTTGAAATCGTGGGCGGGCAAGTTGATGAGTCGCGGCGTTTTCATACTTGAATGCGAAAGGGGGGACTCGAACCCCCACGCCTTGCGGGCACTAGATCCTAAGTCTAGCGCGTCTACCAGTTCCGCCACTTTCGCGTGGTGTTAAGCGAAAACGCAGCCTAACAAATTTCCGAAAGCCGCGCAACCAAGCCTTAAAATGCGTTCAAACCAGACTTAGGCCGCGCTTTCGCCAGATTTGACAGGCCCGCGCGAGCACGCTAAATATGCCTGCAAGATTGAAGAGGAGCTAAACAATGACTTTTCTGGAACGCATCAACCGAGACATCACTACAGCCATGAAAGCCAAAGAGGCCGCGCGGCTCTCTACCTTGCGCATGGTCAAAACCGCGCTCAAGAACCGCGAGATAGATAAAATGGCCGCGCTCACGGACGACGAGGCGCTCAAAATTTTGCAATCGCTGGTCAAACAACGCCGCGACAGCGTCGAACAATACACGCAAGGCGGACGTCCCGAACTCGCCGCGAAAGAAGCCGCTGAGATCAAAATGATCGAAGCTTACCTGCCCGCCGCGCTCGACGAAGCCGCCATCGCTGGTATTGTCGAGGCCACCATCACTGAGCTTGGGGCAACCTCGGCGAAAGAGATGGGACAAGTGATGAAAGCCGTGATGGTCAAGCTTGCGGGGCAAACCGCCGACGGAAAAGTCGTCAGTCAACTTGTCAAAGCACGGCTTGGCGCATAGGGATTCTTGAGGAACAAACGGTTTTTCAGGTTCGTAAGGCTGACTGCGCTGGAACGGCTGTAAGAACGCCACTATCAGCGACTTTCAGTAACTTGAAACAAATCTTTAGGAGTTGTGCATTATGTTTGGAACGCTCTTGTGGTTGGCCTGTGTGATTTTGGATATCTTTGCCATCAACGATGTCATGAATTCGTCGCGCGATTGGGCGACCAAAGTCGTGTTGATTGCCATCATTCTGCTCGTGCCGTTTATCGGCGCCGGTCTTTATCTGTTTGCCTTTCGCGACAAAAGCTTCTCGGCATAATCAGCGCTGGCGAATTTCGTTATTTGGCTTGCTGACGTGGTGTGGTGCTATGCCGCAACACTGCGCCGGGGCGAGCGTTGGTCACTTGGCCCTGCTCGACTACCGGCACGCCATTGACGATGACGAACTGAATGCCAACCGGCTCAGCCAGTGGTTGCGTCATCGTTGCTTGATCCAACACCTTGTTTGCATCGAACGCCACGACATCCGCTTTCATTCCTACCTTGAGCAAACCGCGATCTTGTAGTCCCAGCCGCCACGCCGGATAGGCGCTCATCTTGCGTATCGCTTCTTCCAGTTTCAACCACTTCCATTCGCGCACATAACGTCCTAGCACGCGCGGGAACGTCCCCGCGCCACGTGGATGCCGGTTCGCGATTCCGCCATCGCTGGCAACCATCACCCACGGTTGTTGATAAAACGTGCGAATATCCGGCTCGGTCATGGATTTGCAAACCACACTCGCGCCGCCGTCCTTGACGATCTGCATGTAAACCTCAACAGCGGTTTGATTGTTGGCGCGTGCAATCTCGTCGAGCGTCTTGCCTTCATAGGCGCGATGCGTAGCGCAATTCGTCACCAATACATTCGCGCCGCCGCCGACATCGTTCAGACCCTTTTTCACCATCACCGGATCGTCATGCTTACGACTTGGCACCAACACCGTGATTGTCGAAGCCCAGGCATCGTAAGGGTAACAATCCGCCGTGACATCTAAGCCAGTGCGCCGGGCCGCTTCGATCAGCGCGACGACTTCGCGCGCTTTGCCCCACACGCCCATCGTGCCGAGCTTGATGTGCGAGATTTGCACCGGCAAACCGCCCTCACGGCCGATGCGTAGCGCCTCGTTGAAGGCGTTCATTGCATCATCGGCTTCGTCGCGCACGTGGCTCATATAAATGCCGCCGTATTTGGCGGCCACGCGTGCCAGCTCGATCACCTCTTCAGTCGTGCTGGGATATCCGATGTCGTATTCCAAGCCGGTCGAAAGTCCAACCGCACCCTCGCGCATCGCTTGTTCCACTAACTCGACCATCCGCGCAACCTCACGCTCAGTCGCCGCGCGCTTGTAATCTTGCCCCATCACTTGCTGCCGCACCGTCGCGTGGCCGACGAATGCCAACACATTGACCGAAGTGCGTTGTTGTTCCAGCTTGCTCAAATAATCCGCCAAGGGAAAGGGCGAGCCGCCATCCGGCCCGATGGCGAGCGTGGTGATGCCTTGCAGTATTTGGCTGCGGGCCGTGGAATCAGTCAGCAAACCTCGTTCGGAATGGTTATGTACGTCAACGAACCCAGGCGCAACGATCAACCCGCGGGCGTCAATCACGCGTTCGCCTGCGTGCGGTTTCAGTTTCCCAATCGCACTGATTTGGTCGCCGATGATACGGACATCTGCTTGCCTGCCATGCGCGCCAGTACCATCAATTACGATCCCGCCAGCGAGCAAGAGCGACGTCGCCGAGTTGTTTTGCGGCGCTGATGGAATTGTCAGGCAAGCGAGTACGAGCCAACACGCAATGACCTTTTTCATGCTGCCTCCGCTAACAACGACAGTACTGCATTGTCTACAGCACTGCCGTTGGGATTCTCTTTGATCGAACTTGGTAGAAAGGCTTGTTACTGACCTTGCAGCTTGCGCGCAGCCTCATTCACCTGGGCCGCCATGCCGTCCAACGTTTGGCTGACGACCTTGACCTGTTCGTTGGCCTCTGCCCAGTTCTTTTGCTCCAACGCCTCGCGCACACCGGGTAAGGTCTTCACGCCATAGCCAGTGTAAAAGCCTGGCGCGTATATCTGGTGCTTGAACCATGCGCGGCGCGGCAGCCCCGCGTCAGACAATAGTTTGCGCTCTGATTGATAGAGCAGGGCATTCAGCGCTTTCAACTCAGGTGTTGAAAGCGGCGCACCGTTGCTTGGCTTGCTACGCACCGCTCTATCATAGCTATCTGCCGCGTTGCGCAATTGAATGGCAGCCTTGCGCAACGGTGCGAGGTCAACATTCTGCTTTGGCAGCTTTGCCAATTCATCAACGTAGCCGCTGATCGTCTCAGCCAGATTGGTGAACTCGAACGGCAGCACTTGCGCATCCGCCAGCCGCAGCGTCGCGGTGCCTGCGGCTTGCACAAGCGTGCGGCCGTATTCAAACGTGCCATCCGAAAATTTTTGATACCAGGCGATGGAATCATAGATCGAGTGGTAAATGCCGCCGCCTGCTTCGCCGCCAAATCCGATGTTGAGGGAAGCGATGCCAAGATGGTCAATGAAGGCCGTGTAATCGGAGCCTGAACCCAAGGCGCTGATGCGCAAGTCGCCGCGATTGCGCAATTCGTTACGTTCCTCATCGCCCCGCGCCTGTTCCAGCCGCCGCGCCTGCATTGCCTCCCAAAGCGATTGCTTGCGCTTGGGGTCGTTGACCGAACGCGCTACATCGTTGATGAAGTGTTCGAGTGAATGCGAACCGCTGGCATTGAACCAGCCTTTGCTGGTGCTGTCGCTGTTAAGATACGCGACGGCTTTCTGTTTCAACTCTTCCGCGTGCTGTTCGACCCATTCGGTGGAACCGAGCAAGCCTTGTTCTTCACCATCCCAAGCGCAAAAGATGATCGTGCGTTTTGGCCGCCAGCCTTGTTTGAGCAATTCGCCAAAAGCGCGCGCTTCTTCGAGTACCGCTACCATTCCGCTGACCGGATCATCTGCGCCATTGACCCAGGCGTCGTGATGGTTGCCGCGAATGATCCACTCATCGGGAAAGGCGCTGCCTTCGATTTTGGCAATTACGTCGTAAAGCGTCACCTGCTTCCAATCGAAGGTTGCTTTCAGATGTACTGTCGCAGGACCCGGACCAGTGTGATAAGTGACTGGCAAAGCACCGCGCCAATTATCAGGCACGACTTGTCCGCCCAAACTTTTCAACAACGGCAACGCATCGCCGTAGGAAATGGGCAGCACCGGAATTTTCAAAATAGTTTTCGCTTCTTCGCGCGTCAGGCGTTTGGCCTCTTTTGTCGCGCCTATACCCGGTGTCAACGGATCGCCCGGATGAATTGGCATATCCATTACACTGCCACGTTGCGCACCGAATTCCGGCCGCCAGGGTCCTTTGGGATAAACATCGCCTTGATAATAACCATCATCTTTCGGATCGGAATAAATCAAACAACCCACCGCGCCATGTTCGTAAGCAACCTTAGGCTTGATACCGCGCCAACTGCCGCCATAGCGCGCAATCACAATCTTACCCTTTACGTCTACGCCAAGCTTGGCCAGGACTTCGTAATCAGCAGGCACACCGTAATTCGCATAGACCAACTGCGCGGTGACATCGCCTTCGCCCGAATAAGCGTTGTACACGGGCAATTGATTTGCATCGCCCGAATCAGCGTCTTCCTTTAGGGCAGGTTCTTTCAAACTGGCGTTGTATTTTTCTGGCGCGATCAATTCAACTACACGCTCTTTCGGTGTCGGGAAAAGCACGTCATATTCTTCCAACTTCGTTTGCAAGCCCCATGAAATCAGGCGCTCGCGCATCCACTCAGCATTGCGTTTATCAGCGGGCGAACCCAGATGATGCGGCTCCGCCGCGAGTACATTCATGTATTCGCGCAAGTTTTCTGTTTTAGGTACGGCTCGGAAATTTTCTTCCCAGTCAATGCCGTGCTTGGTTTGCGCATGGATGTTCGTAAGCGAGTTACGTTTGCGTGCAACAACGGTGAAAACAGGTGAAAACGTCTGGAGGGCTAATAAATACAGGCTAATCGTCGCGGCAATGCGAATCAAGAGGCGGTTGCGCATGCGTTCTCCTTCAAGTGATTGATGTGTTGAGATTGCTGAAACTACAACGAAAATTTGTGCGAAATGATTATCGTATGAGATGTGATGACAAACAAATGTTGCGCGCATGTTTTTCTGCGCGCACGAAAATGAATTTGCCGATGATTGCTGAAAGGTGCATGGGTATTGATGATTTCGCGTTTATAGAACTGAATGGCGAAGCTTGCATGCAAGTTGCCGCGTTAAGCTTGTCGCCTGCAATAAACTTTTTTCTTGACACATGTATTGAACGAGTTTATAAGCACATCTAGTGTGTTAATCGCTCTAGGCTACAAGTGATATTTCAATACATCATCTTGTGGTCAGGCTATTCAGAGAGAAAGGAGATTAAAATCATGGCAGCAAAGAAAGCAGCTAAGAAGGCTCCGGCGAAGAAAGCCGCCAAGCCCGCGAAGAAAGCCGCGAAGAAAGCCGCGAAGAAGTAGTGCTACTTCATTCCAGGCTGAATTGGGGCAACCCAATTCATTGTTCAAAAGATAACGATGGGGGTGAGCAATCACCCCCATTTTATTGCCTAAACTCAGCGCACAGCCACAGCATTCAACCATGATCAAGTTCAAAGAAACCGGGCTTTATAGCGCCGCATTACTGCTGGGCATTGTCGTATTGCTAATCGGCCTGGGCATCCATTCGTGGAAGCTGTTTGCCGTGGGCGCGTTGGTGGCGGGCGCGGGCGGCTGCTTTGGCATGCTTGCAACGCTGATGAAGAGTTCTTGAATTCACGCATCTTGTTTCGAGGTTTTGTTTGAGCACGCGCTATCTCATTCGTCACGGACAAGCAGGCCCGCGCGACAATTACGATGTGTTGTCGGCGTTAATTACGATGTGTTGTCGGCGTTGGGCTAACAACAGGCGCAGCACTTGTGCGGCTATTGCACCGCACAAGCAAACGCGTTGGACGCTGTTTACGCGGGCAACTTGCACAGGTCACAACAAACCGCGCAAATCTTCAGCACGAGTTTGCAAGCGTACAGCCAAGCCACTGTCACAATTCAAGCGGAGATCGTTGTAGATGAACGATGGCGCGAATTCAGTTTAGCGACCGTCTATCGCGGCTTGGCGGCGAAGTTATGCGCGGATGAGGCAGGCTTTGCGGAGGATTTTGCCGAGATGCAAACGTTGTTGTTGACAGAACCGAATACGACACGCGCGGCGGTCGAGCGTTGTGACCGCGCGGTGATTCAGGTGCGGATGGAAAATCGTTATCCGGAATATGCGAGCGAAAGCTGGCTGACCTTTCGCCGCGTCGTTGAAAGCAGTTTGCCTGAGTTGCCGGAACGGAGAGAAAAGCAGATTGCGATCTTTACTTCCGCCACGCCCATCGCGATTTGGACTGGGCTGGCGTTGGGATTGACGAATGCCAAAATACTCAGCCTGACGGGCGTGCTTAATAATGCCGGCATCACGACCTTCAAATTGCACGCGGGCGAATTGCGTTTGCTGAGCTTTAACAACACGTCACACTTGACTGATCCGGCGCTGCGCACGTTTCGATGAAGACAGTATAAAAGCAAAAGAAAAAGGGATGCGTGATGCGCATCCCTTTTTCTGTTTAATACACCCGCCGCGATTCGAACGCGGGACCTTCAGCTCCGGAGGCTGACGCTCTATCCAGCTGAGCTACGGGTGCCGAAATCGCTGGTGAACATACAACAGGCTTACCACGCGGTCAACCGGCTAATCAGAGCGTCTGCCGCCAAACACAAGGCGATATGCACCGAGCAAAATCAGCGAGCCGACAATTGCCATTGGGATTGTGGCGACAGCAGACGGGTCATGCGACCACCAACGGCTAATTAGCGTCCCAATCAGGGCGCCAATCATGCCGATGATCGCCGTCCCGACAATGCCGCCAGGGTCTTTGCCCGGCATGATCAGCTTGGCAATCGCGCCGACGATCAATCCCGTCAGCATCATTCCCAACAGACTCGACAAACCTGTCATAGCTGGTTCCTCCGTTCGTTAGGCCTCGGTGCCGTGACACTTTTTGTATTTCTTGCCCGAACCACAAGGACAAGGATCGTTGCGTCCGACCTTGGGGTGATCGCTCACCACCGTGCGCGGTTTGCCGGCATCTTCGCCCGCCGCTGCCGCACCTGCATTGGCTTTGGTGAACGTCATCTGCCCGCGACGCGGGCGGCGTTGTAAGCGCTCTTCGGGCGGCTGTTCGACGGTCACTTGCAAGTGGTAGAGCATGCGCACGGTTTCAACGTCTATGCGATAAAGCATCTGCTCGAACATCTCGAACGACTGCTTCTTGTATTCGACCAGTGGGTCTTTTTGCGCGTAGCCGACCTGATTGACCCATTCTTTCAAATGGTCAATCGCCATCAAGTGATCTTTCCACTGCGCGTCAACGATGTTCAGCCGGATGATGCGTTCGTAATAGCGCATCGCCTCTGGGCCAACGAGTTGCTCTTTCTCAGCATAATCTTTCTGTAGTTGTTCCCAGACTGCCTGACGGATTTCATCGCGTTCTAGCTTCTCTAAATTGATCTGCGCTTCGTCCAGATCCAGGCCAAATTCAAATTGCACCTGCACCTTGAACCCTTCCAGGTTCCATTCGTCGGGTGACGCATCCAGGCTCATGAACTGGTCGAGCAAATCGTCGAGCACATCACCCGCGATTTCCTGCAATTCACCGCGATGATCGGGCTGTTCCAGCAGCGTGCGGCGCAGACTGTAAATCGTCTCGCGCTGCTTGTTCATCACGTCGTCATATTCGAGCAGGTGTTTGCGGATCGTGTAGTTGTGCGCTTCGACGTTCTTTTGCGCAGCTTCGATGCGCTTGCTAACCATCTTCGATTCGATGGCGACGCCTTCTTCCATGCCGAGCTTTTGCATGATGGCTTTGACGCGGTCGCCCGCGAAAATGCGCATCAGGTCGTCTTCCAGCGAAAGGAAAAAGCGCGAAGAACCGGGGTCGCCCTGACGGCCGGAGCGTCCACGCAACTGGTTGTCAATGCGGCGCGATTCGTGGCGCTCGGTGCCGAGGATGTGCAATCCGCCCAGGCTGACTACTTCATCGTGTTCGTCGGAAATGCTCGGTTTGACCTGTTCGATGGCCGACTCAAGTTGTTCGGGCGAAGCTTCGTCAGGATTGACCTCCTGCCGTTTGAGCAATTCGCGGCCCAGATAATCGGCATTACCGCCGAGCAGAATGTCGGTACCGCGGCCAGCCATGTTGGTGGCAATCGTGACCGCGCCTTTGCGTCCGGCCTGCGCGACGATTTCGGCTTCGCGTCCGGCATTTTCTGGCTTGGCGTTCAGCACATTGTGCTTGATGCCCATTTGTTTGAGGCGATTTGAGATCACCTCAGAGTTTTCGACCGAAACAGTACCAACCAGAATCGGCTGGCCTTTCTCGTTCAACTCTTTGATCTCTTCGGCCACCGCTTCCCACTTCTCACCCAGCGTGCGGTAAATGACATCAGAGTTATCAATGCGCACCATTGGGCGGTGCGTCGGAATAAGCGCAACATCCAGGTTGTAAATCTTGGCGAACTCGACCGACTCGGTTTCGGCGGTACCCGTCATGCCGGCCAGCTTCTGATACATCCTGAAGTAATTTTGCAGCGTGATCGTCGCCAGCGTATGCGTCTCACGCTCGATCTTGACGCCCTCTTTGGCTTCTACTGCTTGATGCAAGCCATCCGACCAGCGGCGGCCAGTCATGATGCGTCCGGTGAATTCGTCCACGATCACCACGCCTTCGTCATTGACGATGTAATTCTTGTCGCGGTGATAGAGCGTATGCGCCACCAGCGCCTGATTCAGACAATGCAGGATTTCCATGTTCGACGGATCGAACAGGTTGCCATAACCGAGCATGCGTTCGGCTTTTTCGATGCCCGGCTCGGTCAGCGTCGCGCGGTGCTGTTTCTCGTCCACCTGATAATCCACTTCGGGCGTCAGTTTGGGGATCACCGCATCGGCTTCGTAATACTTGGTAGTCGTGTCGTCCGCTCCGCCGGAGATGATGAGCGGGGTGCGCGCTTCGTCAATCAGGATCGAATCCACTTCGTCCACGATGCCGAAATAATGGCCGCGCTGCACACAGGTCGCCACGTCGAACTTCATGTTGTCGCGCAGATAATCGAAGCCGAATTCGTTGTTCGTGCCATAAGTGATGTCGCACTTGTAAGCTTCCTGCCGCTCGAAATCGTCGAGGTCGTTTTGGATGATGCCGACCGTCAAGCCCAGGAACTTATAAATCTTGCCCATCCATTCGGCGTCGCGCCGCGCCAGATAATCGTTGACCGTGACGACGTGCACGCCCTTGCCCAGCAGTGCATTCAGATAAACCGGCAAGGTCGCCACCAGCGTCTTGCCTTCACCGGTGCGCATCTCTGAAATCATCCCGCGATGCAAGACCATGCCGCCGATCATCTGCACGTCGAAATGGCGCATACCAGTCGCCCGCCACGAAGCCTCGCGC